>JAJFTS010000195.1 GCA_021372815.1 Deltaproteobacteria bacterium
ATTATAAAATCATTCAAAAATAATTCCATGAAGTGGCGCTATTTTAAACAATCTCTTTTCTTCGGTACGGTGCGTTTATCAGCTTTAATTATCGTTTTGGCTTTGGGCGGCATACTACTTTATATTATTCTGAACGGTATCGGCGCAATCAGCTGGGATTTTATTACTAAGCCTCCTACGGATTCAATGACTAAAGGAGGAATCATGCCGGCAATTCTCGGCACGATCTACCTCACCGTCGGCGCAATCGCCGTTGGTCTGCCCCTGGGTATCGCGTCGGCTATCTATCTGACGGAATATGCCAAACAGGGCAGAGTCATCCGCCTGATAAAAGTCGGGATAAATTGTCTGGCCGGTGTTCCTTCGGTTGTTTTTGGTTTATTTGGGCTTGGATTTTTTGTTATCTTTTTGAAATTCGGATCGAGCATTTTATCAGGATCGCTCACTTTGGGATTTTTGATTCTGCCGACAATCATCGGCGCGGCGGAAGAAGCGTTCAAGGCTGTTCCGCAGACTTTTCGCGAAGCGTCACTTTCTCTGGGTGTTTCCAAATGGCAGACCATCTATCGCATCGTTCTGCCCAATGCCCTGCCGGGTATTCTGACCGGTTCGATCTTAGGCATTGGCCGCGCCGCCGGTGAAACGGCGCCCATCATGTTTACCGCCGCCGCTTATTTTACGGCGAAGCTGCCTTCTTCGATTTTCGACGAGGTCATGGCATTGCCATATCACATATACGTGCTGGCTACTGCAGGGACAAACATTGAAGCCACGCGCCCCATCCAGTATGGAACAGTGCTTGTTCTGGTTGCCGTTGTTCTGGGCATCGATCTGATTGCAATTGTTATTCGCGGCTATATGAGAAGAAACAAAAGGTGGTAGGAATGGAATCCGATATTATCAAATTGAATAAGGTTAATTTTTATTACGGGCCAACCCGCGCCCTGACTGATATTTCGATGAAGTTTGACAAGAATAAAGTTACCGCGCTTATCGGCCCCTCGGGGTGCGGCAAATCGACTCTTTTGAGACTTTTGAATCGCATGAATGATTTAATTGACGGGACCAGAGTTGAAGGAGAAATTATTTTTGAGGGGAAAAATATCTACGCGCCGGAAGTTGATCCGGTCGAAATCCGCCGCAAAATAGGCATGGTCTTTCAAAAGCCGAATCCTTTTCCGAAGACTATTTATAATAACATCTCTTTCGGACCGAGACTGTCCGGTATTGGTGTTGGCAATATGGATGCGCTGGTGGAACAAAGTCTGAAGCAGGCTGTGTTGTGGAATGAAGTAAAGGATATTTTGAATAAATCGGCGATGAATCTTTCCGGCGGCCAGCAGCAGCGGCTTTGCATCGCCCGCGCGCTGGCGATGAAACCGGATGTTTTATTGATGGATGAGCCGACTTCGGCGCTGGATCCCATTTCTACCGCGAAAATTGAAGAGTTGATTGAAGAGCTGAAAAAAGATTATACTATTATCATCGTTACCCATAACATGCAGCAGGCGGCGAGGATTTCCGATGAGACGGCTTTCTTTTACCTCGGCAATCTTATTGAATATAATAAAACCGAAAAGATATTTACCAATCCGGATGTAAAGCACACGGAAGATTATATTACAGGGAGATTCGGCTAAGAACCAACTGGAGGAATCATTATGGAAGAAAGAAGACACACCAGTTCACATTATGAAATGGAGTTACAGGAGATAAAAAACAACCTCATTTATCTCGGCGCGCTCACGGAACAAGCTATTCACCTGGCCATGCAATCTCTCACCGACAGAAACACGGAAATTGCGAATAAGGTTATCGCCAATGATTGTGAAATTGATAAGATGGACAAGGAAATCGAAGAAAAATGCATCAAACTTTTAGCGCTGCGCCAGCCGACAGCGATAGATTTGAGATTCATTACCACGGCCATAAAAATTACCGGGCATCTGGAAAGAATCGGCGACATGGCCGTCAATATCGCCGAGAAGGTCGTTCAACTCAATGAAGAACCGAAACTGAAACCTTACATTGATTTGCCGCATATGTCTGCCATTGTAGAAGAAATGGTTGCCAAAGCTCTTGATTCTCTGATTAAAAGGGATTTGAAGATTGCCGGGGAAGTCAGACAGATAGAGCAGGAAGTTGATGATCTCAACGAACAAATATTCAGAGAGCTCCTGACTTTCATGATGGAAGATTCCAAATCCATTCACCGGGCTTTATTGATCATGCACGTATCGAAAAATCTGGAGCGCATTGCCGATCACGCGCAGGGAATTGCGGATATGGTAACTTATATGATAACCGGCGAAAGCGTTCGTCATATTGAAAAAGAGGCGGATTAGAGGAAAGCAGCGTGAAGAAGAATCTTTTTTATAAAATATTTTTCAGTTATCTGGTCATCATCTGTATATCTTTTTTTCTGTTAGACCTCTTTATGCGTGACGAGATAAAGGATGTTCTCACTTCCCGGATTGAAACGGAATTGCTGTCCTATGCCAAACTCATTGATCAGACTTCTCTGGATAAAGCTTCCGAACACCTGAAGGAAGCAGCCAAAACATCCCAATCCAGAATCACGCTGATTGATGCGCGGGGTAAGGTCTTCGCGGATTCGGAAAAAGAAGCGGCTCTTCTGGAAAATCATTTGAATCGTCCGGAAGTGCAGGAAGCAAGATTAAGAGGTTCAGGCAAGTCAGTCCGATACAGTGCTTCCCTTGGAACAGATATGCTCTACGTAGCCGTCGCCGTTAAAGATGCACAGGGTATCAAAGGTTACGTAAGATTGGCGCGTCCTCTGCACGATGTGCAGAACGCCATCGAAAAAGTATATCAATATATGCTTCTTACCATATTTATCGTGGCGTTTATTGCGCTGCTTATCGCCTTGTTTTTTTCCTACCGTTTGTACGAGCCGATAAAAGCCATGGAACAGTTTACCGAAAAGCTGCGTAAGGGAGAGCCTGAAGGGACGATTATTCTGGATACGGCGGACGAAACCAAAACGCTTGCCGAAAATATCAATTACCTCGTGGAAGAACTCAGGGATAAAATCCGGATTGCCAATGAAGAAAAAAGCAAACTGATGACGGCTTTCACGAGTATGAACGAAGGCGTGCTGATTATCAATCAGCAGGACTTGATCGAATTTATCAGTCCTGTTTTAAGCAATATGCCGGCGATTCAATACGGCGATGTCGGCGGCAAGACACTGATGGAGGCTTTCCGCAGCGTTGATTTGCAAAAGGCCTTTTTGGAATTCAAGGAAAAACGCATCAATGTGTCCCGCGAAATTATTCTGGGCGGCATGGAGCCGCTTATTTTAAGCGTCAGTATTTCCGCGGTTCACGGCCTTACGGACGAAGAAAAAACAATGATTGTTTTTCACGATGTGACAAGACTCAAAAAGCTCGAACAGATTAAAATGGATTTCGTCGCCAATGTGACTCATGAAATCAGAACACCGCTGACGGCAATCATCGGTTATCTGGAAACGATCAAATCCGGCGCGATCGATAATGTTGAGGAAACGAAAAAATTCATCGACGTGATTTTGAGGCAGGCCGAAAGGCTCAACCGCCTTGTTGAAGATTTGTTGACCATCTCCAATATCGAAATGAAAGAAACGGTTCTTAACTTCGAAAGCGTTTCGCTGAGCGCGGCGGTAAACAG
>JAJFTS010000198.1 GCA_021372815.1 Deltaproteobacteria bacterium
TGCCGAAAACCCGCTCGGGAAAAACCCTGCGCAGCACCATGCGCAAAATAGTTGACGGCAAAGATTACGTGGTGCCTTCCACCATTGATGATCCATCCGTTCTTGACGTCATCGCTGATGCCGCCAAGACCATCGGCTACGGTAAGAAATAATTTCTACTTTCCGACTGCAAAGGGTTGTCGCGTTTCATGCGGCAACCCTTTTTTGTCATTTCCAAATAGGATTTGTGCAATCCCATTTTTTCTTAATTAAGCACACTGTCTCTCTAATTTCCTGACTATAAAAATCCCCCCAGGAGGGGGATTGATAAATTGTCGCTGTATAAATTATAGTTTTCGAAATCCGTATTGAAAATAATGGTGAAAGCATGGACGTCAATATTCCAGAATCGATATTGTCCGAAACGACAGAATGCCGACATAATTTTTCATGCTTGCAAACTCAAAAGTGTGGAAATCGCAAGATGTGTGAAACGGAAAAAGCACATGTGGAAAACATTCTCTTTTTGGTTTCCAGAGAGCAGATAGAATGCCCTTATCGCCTTTCCTTCGGACAAGGACAGGTGTGCCTGTGTCCCACCCATTACTATTATAAAAAAATAAAAAAAGTTTAGAATTTTTAACGCAAATTCAACAGTTTGGGGAAAAGTTCACTGCGGTTGTGAATACCGACTATTTTATAGATGTCTTTCATGTGGTCTTTTACCGTATGTTCACTGATGAAAAGTTTTTCGGCAATCTCAACATTGGAATGTCCTATGGCGGCCAAGAGGGCAACTTCTCCCTGTCTCCCGGTCATATTGTATTGTTTCAGTTTCTCTTCAATGAACAGGGGATACGGCAATCGATCAAGCAGAATAAGTTTCCATGGATAGCCACTACCATGGGATAAAATTGTTTTGACATGGTAGCATCCGGTTTGAGTGCTGAAGTATGTCGATTTCTGTCTGTCGATGGCATCCAGTAAATCCTTTAAAGGCTTTCTTCCTAAAATCCTTCTTGCTTCCTTATTGATGAAAAATGAATATCGTTGTCGTTTCTGATGACCACGTATCAAGATCACCCCCGTTTCCTCAACAGCAGCTAACGATTTAAGTAAAATATCGTCCTGCCGAGCCTTTGCGGCCATTCCGCGTCTTGAAATATCGGTTACAACCGTCAGCCATAAGCCATCCTTACCCAGCTTTATCAGTGTCGAATTAAATAATCCGCACCGGGTCTCATTTTTCTTAACTTTAACGTCCAGTTCAATGTTCTGAGCATATCCATTTTCTTTTATTTCATTAAAAATCACCGATCTCTGTTCCGCCGTTATATATCCGATTCCGACCGATGTCTGTCCCACCAACTCCGGATAGGGCATCCCCATGCATTTTTCAAAAGCTTCGTTGACTTCTATGTATGTGCCATTCTCGGCTTTGGTAATAGCCATGGGATTCGGTGATTTCCAGAAGAATTCACTGATTATTTTATTGGATATTTTTTTAATTTTGCGGTCGTCCATAAATTGTTATGATACGAATGTACTGTATTTTTTAACATAAAAATTATGGATTAAGCAATCCCCTCCCCAGAGGGATATCGCAGATTCATTTATTAATGCTTAAATGAAGAGCAATAAAGAGATAAAGTATACAATCTGTAAGGCAATCCTCGCCATCCGTAATCTTCAATTTTAATGACCGCAAAATACTGTGGAATGGTAGATATAGTCCATATCCGGACAAGATTTAATCAGGCATTTCCTGTCCGCTTAAGTTTTATTAATTTCTTTATCCATTGTTTTGAGATATTCAATCCTTTCTATGAGCGGAGGATGGGAATAATAAAACCAGACATACAAGGGATGAGGATGCAGATTGGACAGGTTATCTTTAGCCAGTCGTTTGAGGGCGTTGATCATGGGCTCGGAAGTACCGGTCAAATCAACCGCCATTTTATCGGCTTCACGCTCATAGCGGCGCGTGATCATGGCGCCAAGGGGACTAAAGAAAAAGCCGATACAACTAAAATAGAGCGAAACCAGCAGCAAACCGGCATAAACAGGCGTTTGTTGTATTCCGAATGCTCTATACAGCGGCGGCCAATTCACAATCAGGTAAACCAGATAAAAACCGGCAAGAGAAGCGGCAATCATGAAGACCAGTTGTTTCAAAATATGTTTCTTTTTCCAGTGGCCGATTTCATGCGCGAGCACGGCCAGAATTTCATCATGCGAATGCGAAGCCAGCAAGGTATCGAAAAGAACAATGCGTTTGGTTTTGCCGATTCCGGTAAAATAGGCGTTGGTGTGTTTGGAGCGCTTGCCTTCGTCAACCTGAAAAATTCCCTTGGTCTTTAATCCGACTTTAGCAAGCAACAATTCAATCTTTTTTTTCAGCTCCTCATCTTTGACCGGCTCGTATTTGTTAAAGAGCGGCGCGATCACAACAGGGAAAAGCCACATCAGTAAAATCTCAAACGCTGTGAAAAACACCCAGGCCCAGAACCACCAGCTCTTCGGCAAATAAAGAATAAAAGCCATGAAGGCGGAAAGCAAAACCCCCATTAAGACGGCGGAAATGATCACAGATTTGACAAGGTCGGTGAGCCAAAGCTTCCAGGTGATTGTGGAAAAGCCATATTTCTTTTCCAGCGCAAACGTATGGTAAAGATCGAAAGGAATTCCGGCAACACCGCCGATCACCGTCAGCACGCCGAAAAAAATCAACGCCTGCCAGATTAAGTGCAGGGGCAGCCCGGCGATTTTTCCGACAAGCACCGGCAGTAAAAGAAATAATATGACAAGTTCCAGGATGTCTTCCGTTAAATCTTCCTTGGTTTCCAGACGCGAATTGTCATAAGTGTAGTCCACCATTTTGGACAGCGTTGCCTCATCGATCACGCCCCGAAAAACCGGCGGAATAACTTTTCCGTGATCGCGCAAATGCACGATGTTGAGCCGCTGCAAAAAATAACGCCAGATGATCCGGCTCAAAAATAAAATTAAAAATATAAGTAAAAGTGCTTTCTCCATAAATCACCTGTATCAAAAAGGTGACTATAAATTGCACAATCACACTCTCCGGTCAA
>JAJFTS010000199.1 GCA_021372815.1 Deltaproteobacteria bacterium
AGATATCCGGTCTTGGGGTCGATCAATGCGGTTTCTATGCCTTTGGGCGGAATGACGGCCAGCGGTCCCGACTGGGAATACACGGCTCTCATGAATCGCGCCCAGATATGGAGAGCTCCGTCAGCGCCGGTCAGGCCGGTATCGGCTCCGCCATCATACCCCACCCACACGGCGCAAACGATGTCCTGCGTGTAACCCACAAACCAGGAATCTTTGTTGCCGTTTGTGGTTCCGGTTTTCCCTGACGCGGGGAAGTTAATATTCAACAACGATCTGGCTTCACTTGCCGTACCCCGCACCAGCACTCCCTCCAATGCGTAGCTGGCAAGATAAGCCACCCGAGGATCAAACGCTTTATCGCGTTTAACTATTCTGGTGATGATTTCATCTCCATTTGCCGCTGCAACCGAAAAAAGCGGAAATCGCTCATAACGGATGCCTCCTGAAGCCATGGTCGTATAGGCGTAGGCAAGTTCCATGGGAGAGACTTCAAAGCTTCCCAGCACCATGGAAGGAACAGGTGATAGAGGGCTGTTGATACCGGCCAGCCGGGCGGCTTTGAGCACGTCCTGAAAGCCGACTTCACTGGCCAGCCTTGTTGTGGCAGTGTTTACAGAATGCTCTATTGCTGTCCGAATCGTAATGTTCTCATATTTTTCATCTTCAAAATTCGACGGCGACCACAATCCTTCAGGGGTGGAGATCGATATCGGTTCACCGGACACCATTGTGGAAAGCGTCCGGTTTCCCCGGCTCTCCAGCGATTGCGAAAGAGCCGCAAGGAGCACGAAAGGTTTGAAAGCGCTTCCCGGCTGCCTTTTTGCGTCCACTGCTCTGTTGAACCGGGTTTGCCCGTAGCTCCGCCCGCCGATCATGGCCACCAGCTCTCCTGTTCTCGGGTCAATAGCAACCAGCGCGGCCTGCAGCGGTTCATCGGCAGAGAAGGCCTTTTGCTCGATTTCCGCCAGGCCCTCGGTAATGGCCTCCTGCGCGATGGCCTGCCAAACGGGATCAAGGGTGGTATAATAACAATAGCCGGGATGGTAGAACTTTTCCGTTCCCAGTTCTTCCTTGGTCAGCCGCTGTACGTAATCCATAAAATATGAGCTCGAGTTGGCCGGGGCACTCTGTGACCGGAGGCGGGCAGGTGCTCTGGATGCTTTCCGGAACTCATCTTCTCCGATCATGGACCGTCTTCGCATCCTGGACAAAATCCTGTCGCGAATATCCCTGGCCTTATCGATATTCCTGAAAGGGGCATGCCGGTTCGGCGATTTGATTATCCCGGCAAGCAGCGCCGCCTCTTCAAGGGAAAGATTCTTCGCATGTTTCGAGAAATAGAAATTTGACGCGTCTTCAACACCGTAGAGCCCCCGGGAGCCCGCGTGCCCTAAATAAATATTATTCAGATACATCTCCAGTATCTTTTTTTTCGAGTATCGCAACTCAATGGCCAGAGTAAGTTCCGCCGCACGCAGATTGCGTGCGAAGGTCTGCCGGGGCGAGAGAAATAAATCCTTCGCAAGTTGCTGCGTAATCGTGGCATCGCAGCCAATAAAAGGGATGTCAAATCCAAGGTGGTAATAAAAACGCGGATCCTGAGAAGCGATTACCGCCTTTTGCAGATAAGGAGAAACGGCATCAAGAGCAACCGAACGCGGGAATTCCCGTTCCGTATTATTCAGGCGGCCGATTTCTTCCGGTTCCAATCGGATCGATGCCAATTGTTTACCCGTTGAGGAAATCATTTCAATAATCCGGCCGTCGCGAACAGCAATATCAACCGGTCCGCCCTCGCCCGAGCGCTTTTCGATTCCTTCACCGCTGAGGAATATCCGGATATGCGCCTTATCCTGCGAAAAGGTCCCGGCCGAGGAAGGTTTCCCCCTGACTTTTTTGTAGGAAAGTTTGTTCAGTCTTTCCATAAAACGGATGTTCCCCAGATGATCGCCCTTATGGATTTCCAGAGAACGTCCGTAAAATATAGCAGGCGATTTGCCATTATTTCCGGCAATCGGTTTGCCCACCTCAACGCACAGATAACCGATGCGAAGAAGCAGGAGGACCAGCAGCGCAATCGCGACAGACAAAAGCAGGTATTTACGATTCAACGCATCCTCCCCGCTTTCTTAAAGTTGGCCGAAACGTGGCTGTCGTGACGAAAATCATGAATTTCCTGCGATACAAATTGAATTTGATAAAAAAGCCGTTCAGCATGCCGGGGAGTTAAACACAGGGCGCTCTACACATCAAGAAAATTTTTATGCTGAAAAAATCCGGAATAAAAACTTTCATAGGGTTACGATTTTATTGTGAGACTCAAATTTCAAAAACGACTACCCTAAATACCCTGAAGGGCACCATGGGGCACTATAGGTGCATTGAAATTTGCATGTCGTAGTGAGTCCCAAATTTCAGAAGCGCAGCGCATTGAAATTTGTAAGTCGAACAATCCCGCACAGCGGAGGGTATAATACCCCGCAGCTTGCTTTGGGGTCCATACCCGTGATTTTTTAGACTGGGTTTTTCATTGACATACAATGACTATTTCCCTATATTTCCTGAACGCGAGTGTTTTCCTAAAAAGAAATGCTCCTGAGTAGTATGCAATGTAAGATGCGCACGTTGTCTTACATTGAAAATGATGAACTATTTTAGATTTTGGGAGTTTGTTTTATGAAGGTTGAAGATATCAAAAATGTCCTGATCGTAGGCAGCGGCACCATGGGCCAGCAGATTGGATTTCAATGCGCGCTTTACGATTGTAATGTCACGCTTTACGATATAAAAAAAGAAATGCTGGAAAAAGCGATGGAAAGAATCAACAGAATCGCTAACCGGATGATAAGAGAAGGAAGGATTACACAGGAAAAGGCACAGGAGGCTATAAGCAGGATAAAAACCACCGACGATATGAAACAAGCGGCAAAGGATGCCGACATCGTGAGCGAATCGGTTCCGGAAGATCCCAAGCTCAAGGGAAAAGTGTTCGGAGAATTAAATACTCTGTGCCCGAAACACACAATATTTACATCAAATACATCGACATTGCTGCCTTCCATGTTCGCCGAAGCCACGGGCAGGCCTGAAAAATTTCTGGCTTACCATTTCCACGATATTCGCATGACAAACGTGGTCGATGTTATGCCTCATCCCGGAACTTCTCCGGAATATGTGCAACTGGTAAAGGAGTTCGCCGAAAGAACCGGTCTTGCTCCGATCGTACTTCACAAAGAAAGTATCGGTTATGTATTTAATTACATGTTCAGCGGGCTTTTCGAATCCGCTCTGACGCTTGCCTCAAGAGACATTGCGGCGGTGGAAGACATCGACAGGGTCTGGATGGGAATTATGCGCGCTTTCATAGGTCCATTCGGGCTCATGGACAGCGTCGGTCTGGATACGGTATGGCACATCAACAACTACTGGGCGCAAAAGACCGGAGATAAACAAAAGATCAGGAATGCGAATTTTGTAAAACAATACGTCGACAGGGGCGAACTCGGGCAAAAGACCCGAAAAGGATTCTATACTTATCCGAATCCTTTGTTCACGTCAGCGGATTTCTTAAAGGGAATTAAATAAAGCTTGATAAAAGAAAGCAGCGATTGGCCGGCGCTGCTTTCTTTTATGGTGTTTTTTAAGTTCCGTCCCGGTTAGTGCCTGACAAGGAGAACAGGACTCTTCGCCTCCTCCATTACCTTTTCCGATACCTGGCCCATGAGACGCTTGATAAATCCTGTCTTGCCATGAGAAGGCATAACAATCAAATCGACGCCCTTTTCTTCCTGTTCTTTGAGTATTTCCTGAACGGGTTCCCCTTCCCTGATATCGCTGATCACTTCTATTTCCTGGAATTCGGAAAATTTTTTCAGCTCTTCCTGCATCATTTCCCTTGCTTTCCGGATTTCAGCATCTTCAGCCTGCCTGAATGTCGATGTATCCGAGCAATAATCTACTGTGCACTGTGAAATCGGTTCCGCAACATGTAACAGGTAGACCTTCGAGTTGTATTGCTTGGCCAGTTCCAATGCCTGTTTCAACGCTTCATCGGAGTCATCGGAAAAGTTTGTTGGTACAAGAATTCTTTTTGGTGCAAACATGATCATCCCTCCTTTCATGCATTATCACCAAGATTAATCCGTTAACTTACACCAACACGTTTTCTGATTTCATTTAACCAATTAACAAAATCGCACATCCCTTATTGCTGACATGCAAAATACTTTCTTATAAATAATTTATGGATCCTGAATAAAAATATCAAGGTATGCAGGCGCTGCAATTTAGACGGCAATATTCAGACCGTTACTCAGGCAGGATTTGATCACCAGTAAAATAAAGATTATGATCAAACAATCGGAAGAACTTGATATCATTACTTTTGTCAATCTTCGCCGTGCGGTCCGATTCCCGGCTTGGAGTCCATCTCCTCCGCAGGATACGGTTTTAAAACGGTTTTGAGGTCCGCGGTCTCAGACGCCTTGCCGTATAGCCAGATTTTCTCCTGATCTTTGGATACAATAACCGGCATGCGGTCGTGAACCGGCGCAATCAGTTCGTTGGCGGCGGTCGTAATGATTATACAGGTATTTATTGGACTTTTGTCCGGCGACAACCACGTTTCATAAAGTCCCGCAAATCCGAAAGGTCGACCCGATCTCAAATAATAATACAGAGGCATTTTATTTTTACCATCTCTCTGCCACTCGTAAAATCCGTCGGCAATAATCAGGCAACGCCTTGTTCTAAAAGCGTCCCTGAAGCTAGGTTTTTTATCCACCGTTTCGGCGCGGGCGTTAATCAGTTTGGCGGCAATCGCAGGGTCTTTCGACCAGGAGGGAATCAGTCCCCACCGAAAGCAGACTAACTTGGTAATTCCGCAATCATTGATTATGGCGGGTATCAATTGACCGGGCACGATGTTCCAACTGGGCTGGTGTTCGCATGATATATCCTGAATATCGAAATTTTTCCGAATCTTATTCAAATCGGTTACCAGCGTAAATTTTCCGCACATATTTTTATCTTGAGGCAACGGGCTGCCGGAGTCAATACAGGGAAGCGGACAGCAAAAACTGTCAGCATCCGGCGTGCCATTTAATAAAAGAAGGCACCCCGGATGCGATAGAAGTTCTAGAGTAACTGATCACCGCGAAAGGAGCAGATCAAATAACGATTCGCCTCCGTTTCAAATCATTTTTTATTATTCCGGGCAGTTTTAATCTTGGGTTTACCCTTCACCAGGAAAATGGAACAGGGCATTTTCCGGATGATCTCATCGTTGCTGCTGCCCACCATAAATTGTTCGATGCGGCTTTCTTCATGGGCTCGCAGGACAACCAGATCAATCTTTTCCTTTTCGACAATATGGAGTATTTCTTTAACCGGTTCGCCTTCCTTAATAATTGTTTTGACCTTCATGCCCTCTTTTTTTTCACGGTTCACAAAGGAGTTTATCTCCGATTGAATTCGTTCCAACTCCTTTTTGTGCTCTTCCTCATGAAACTTGAAGGGCAAATTCCAGCCCTGCAGCAATTGTGTATCTATGACATGAATCACGGAAAGTTCGGCATCATACTTCGCAGCCAGTGAAATCGCGGCATGAACAGTCGCCTGACAATACTCGGTAATCCAGCTCACAGCAAGAATTTTCTTAATCTCTTCCATAATCTTCCTCCTTAAATAAATATTCAAAATGCGGACTTCTGATATTTACGCGCTCGGCATGGTTGTGAAAACACCACGCGGATCAACCTGGGTGCGTATGATTTTCAGAGCTTCGTCCGTGATCAACTTCGTCTGGGGTATTTCTCCTTCCGGTTTGAGAAGTTCAAAACCGGTGAGCGATTGAGCTATCTCAAAAGTTACGCCGGGCGTCAGGGATTTGACCTGCATGCGTTTGCTGACCGGATGAAAATCATAAACACCCCACGGGCTGATGACGGCAGAGGGACCGTTGCCGATCAGGCCGGCTTCCCGGCGTGAATTGCCGCCGTTCAGATGTCCCACTGAGGTAACGAAGTCGACCTTTTCCGGAAATTTATCCGGCGTCTGAAGTCCGACCAAAACCATATTTCCCATCAGGGAAGAAAGATCGTTGTTCCCGCCGCTGCCCGTCAAACGAACTTTGGGATGGTGAAAATCCTTGCCAATCATATGGGTATTCACGTTGCCGTACCTATCCACCTGAGCAAAGCCTAAAAATCCGATATCAACATACCCATTATAGCATTGCGCGAATGAATAAGCCATTTCCATAATGGTGGGGGATTTGCGCCATGTAAAAGGACAGCCGACCGACCAGGGCATGTCTCCCTCGATCGGATCCTGACCTCCGGATTCATAAACAATGGTGATATTGGGGGCATGGGTTTTTTTGGCCAGAATTCCCGCCACCATGGGGAGCCCGGTTCCAATGTACACGACCGAATGATCGTGAATCTGCTGCGCTATAATATAAGCCAATGTTTCCAAAGGATTGGCTGGTGCGTTTAAGTCTCGCATGGTTTTCTCCTTTCTAATAGTAGAGTCCTGAATCATGCTTCAGGGTAAATTCTTCATAAGAGAAGTCAATGTCTTCATTATCGCCTTCAGCGGCCTTCGTCTGACGACGGGCCTCGGCAATCCACTTGGCACCGCCCAGTTTTTCGACGAACTCGAACTGATCTTTGATATTCATAATCCATTCGTCAAGAAATGCTTTGGCATTTTCGTCTGTCAGGGTGGCCCAGCGCATGCACTTTTCCCACCATTGCCTCGGCCAGTAGTAGCATCCCGGCATACTTCCGGGAAGCGCCCCAAAAGGCATTTCGACCACAGCATCAACATAAAAGAACGGAATAATCTGTCCCTGCTTGTTGTAACGGATATCGTTCTCGGGAACGATCTCTTCCGCAGTAATGATGACTTTACGCGCAGCGGCAGCCACCGCCAGATCGTTTACTGCCGGACCGTAGATATAGGCGTTGCCGTACTTATCCGCCGCGTGACAATGAATAAAGGACACATCGGGATACAGAGCGGGAACGAACACAACCGGATCCTTATCCTTCTTCAAGGGATTCTGTATTACATTGAGATAAGGATTGTAGCGGACAATGTCGCTGGCAAGCATCTGTTTACTTGCAACACCCGGGGTACCCAGTTGAGCGGCTTTGAATCCCTGCGCCATGCCGCCGTGACTCCACTCGGAAAGAACGGTGATTTTGTCGTGCTTCAGAGCGCGGTCATAGAGCCGGTCAATTCCGCGCATTTCCGCTCCGGAGTATGAATTATGAGAATAATCCACTAGGCCGTAAAATATGAAAAAACTCTGATTCGTATTAGGTGAACCGATCATCTGCAGATTCTTTTTACCCTGTCTCATAACCTCATGAAAGGCCTGATGAGGGGTTCGCACATATGAAAAACCACCATCTGTGATAATGTCACCATCCTGTACAAAAGTCGCAACCGCTTCGCCAATTGTCATTCTCTTATCTTTCTTGGCATGTTCTTTTTTCGAATGCGCCTCCCGCGCGGATTCAAAATCTATTAACCGGTCCAGAATTGATGTGTCGCTCAAATGCAGATTATCGACAGCTTCCTGGTTGTAAACAAATTTCGCCATCTTTGAACCTCCTTTTTATTATACAACAACCTCTTGATTTTACACTGATAAAAAGGCGGGGTCAAGTTTTGTTAACGTCTGATGCAATATAATTTACCGGAGATGACTCGCCGGTCAGGAGCACATTGATTGCAATGACTTATTAAATACTTACGGATATTTTTTGAATTGCTATTAGTTGTTTCAAGCTGAAATTGCCCGTTTCAGGGATAATGATGTGCTTTAATTATTGATAATCTCTATCAACACAGGAATATTTTCTTCGGTTCCAGGAGCAACACGCTCTTCAACCATCCCGACTGTTCCTAACCGCTCCGTAAAATCTTTCATTTTCCTGTTTTTCAATTCCGCGCGCAGAGTGACTCTAGCCGGCGCCACTTGTTTGACAATATTTTTAGCGTCATATTTTACTAAAAGTTTTTCCACTTCTGTCGCAGCGGCATTAACATTGGCAGCTCGCACCAGAAAATTCGGTTTTGGAATTGAGCTTTGCATCGGCGGCGTGCCACCGGCCTTCATGGCAGCGCTGCTTTCTTTTTTCTTTTCCAAATCAGTGCCGGACAGATCAAAAGATTTTACAGCCGGAGCGCCGTCGTATTCATCGGCTTTCACGCCGGAAGCAATCTGTTTATTCACATCCTTCGCCTTAACATCCGCTTGACGAACCATTTCCTCCGGCCTTTCCTTTATTTTTATCGACTGCTCTTCCCCTGGTAATGCTTTATCCGCGGATGTTTTTATTTTTGATTCCGGCAAGGAACTTTTTTGAACTTCCGCAACCGGCGCAGGCATGGAGGAAGGTACAACTTCTTTCATCCGTTCTTCTCCCGCCCGGTAAATATAAACGGCCAATACCGCAATGCATACCGTGGCAAATATCTGAACGGGAATTTTTATCCGCAGCGGATAAAACCATTTCCGGAGAAGGCTTTTCTTTTCCGCTTCCTTGTGCACTCTGGTCATAATTTTCTGTTTTAACCAGGCAGGCGGCTCAACTTCGGCAAGGTTATTCACCATCGTCCGTGTCTTACTTAATCGGGCAAGAGTTTTCGTGCACTGCGGACATGATTGCAAGTGATCCTCAATGACCTGCTTCTCCGCAGACGGAAGCGCGTTATCCAGATACAATGGCAGGTCTTTTTCAATTTCTTCGCATTTTTTCATAAGTCACCAATTACTTTTATCAGACAATCCTTAAGCGCAATGCGGGCACGGGAAAGTCTGGATTTAACAGTGCCGTCAGGTATATTAAGAATATCGCGTATCTCTTCATAAGAAAAGCCCTGTATGTCTCTGAGCACAAGAACATCCCTGTACTCCTCGTCGAGGGAAGATATGCATCTCTGCACCTGATTTTCTCTTTCGCGCCTTTCCATCTGCGTACCGGGATTAGAATGATCGATAAGCGACGGATTATTTTTTCCTTTTGTTGTCAATTCCCCCAAATCATCCAGGCAAATATCGGCGTTTTTCGTCGCACCGCGCAATTGCTTTAAACGGTTTTTGGAATAATTAACAACAATTCGATACAGCCACGTGGAAAATTTCGCTTCTCCTCTGAACTTATTTATGGATTTATAAGCCGAGACAAAAGCCTCCTGCGTCACATCGCAGGCTTCATCGTAATCACCAATTATTCTGAAAGCGATGTTCAACATTTTTTTCTGATGTCTCTCAACCAGCACGTCAAAAGCATTTGCATCGCCCTTCCGGCAAAGAATCACATATTGCAGATCCTCATCTTCCCCGCCTCTCTGTTTGCTGTTCATTATGTTAGACATCCACAGCAACGCTTTTGTTCCCCTCTCCATGAGTTAATGCTGTCAATCAAAAACTTAGCATAATATCTTTCGATACTCATACTGTTTTTGAAAAACTAATTTTAACGGTATGCTTTATCTTCTCCACCGAGATGATCTTAACGTATTCATTATCTTTAAATACCACATATAACGCAACTTGATTTTCATTGACATAAAATTCAGGTTTAATATACTGATTTTCAGAAAATAAACCCTTCTGTGGCCTAGGTCAGCACCAGGGCATAATGAATTGCCGCTCTCGCCGGAACCCGTTAAGAGAAGGGAGAATATAAAAATCGTGCCGAAAGAAAAAAAACAGTCTCCCTTGTCTTTTAATGAAAAAGTTCCGGAAATATATATGCCCTGCCTGCAGGTGTTTATCCGTTACATGCTGGTGATTATCACGGCGGCATACTTAAATTACAGTCCGATTCCTCCCCTTATTTTAACGCTGACTCAGATCAACCTCATTATTGCCGTTTACTTTGTGTTTCATTTTTTCTGGTGGCTGTATTACAAGCGGTCCGGCGCCAATATCTTTATGATTCGACTGGGGGCCTGGATGGACACCTCGGCAGCAGCTATGGCCTTGATGGTCGATCCCTTTATCATTCCACCCACGATCGGATTGCTGCTGATTGCCTCCGTGGGTAACGGAATTCAACATGGTTTTCGTATCTTTATTGAATGCATGGTCGGAGCGTTCATTCTGGGCGTCATTGCGCTTGTCTTTCATTTTATTTTCATAGAAAACCCGCCCCCGTATAATATTTATTTTTACGTGTTTCTGATTTGTGTTGCTGTATTCTACTCCTATTTGCTTGTCCGGCGCCTGGAACAGATGAAGATGGAGGCTGTCATCGTCAGCGAACATGACTCTCTGACAGGAGTCCTAAACAGGAGGGCCTTTTTGAAAGCGGCGGAATATCTGCTGCTGCTTAATGAGAGGACGAATATTCCTCTTGTATTTATATTCGCCGATCTGGACAATTTCAAAGCGGTCAATGATCGGTTCGGCCATAATACCGGCGACAAAGTCCTCTGCTATTTTGCAAGTGTCGCTAAATTAAGACTCCGCAAAAACGATATCATTGCGAGATACGGAGGCGATGAATTTGTCATGATTCTCACAGACACTACCGTCGGAAATGCGGAATCGGTTTTGCAGAGAATTCAGGTTGAGTTCAGGCAATGGGCACAAAAAAACGGATTCCCGGTCGGCGTCAGTTTCGGTATAGGAACAACGCGGGAAGGCAAAAACAAACTCAGTGACGTTCTGCGGCGTGTCGATGCCGCATTATATGATGAGAAACGTAAAAATGGCCATATCAGATGAATACTGTCACAAGGACGATCATTTACTTACGACATGATCTGATATTGCTTATCAAAAGCATCTTACTGTGCTAGAAAAGATTCATGTCCATCTGGGAAAAGAAAAGCAGAATACTGGTGACCTGCCCGAAAGGCGTCTCTCTCTATTTAAAAGAAGAGATCGAGGCATTGAATTTCCCTGTCGTATCCCGGTGGGATACGGCGATTCAGACCAAAGGAACTCTTCAGGACACCATGATCCTGAATTTGCACCTGCGCACCGCCCAGCGTGTCCTTTACCAATTGGAAACCTTCATAGCCGATACGCCGGAATTCCTCTATAAAAAAGTCTATTCCATCCCCTGGGAAAATCTCCTGCACGCTTCCGGCCGGGAGGCCTACTTTTGCGTTACTTCGATTGCCGATAACCCGACGATTACCGATTCCCGCTTTGTCAATGTCAAGGTTAAGGACGCCATCGCGGACCGCATGCGCGACAAATGCGGCGGCCGGCCTGACTCCGGTCCGGATAAAGACAGGGCCGTTGTCCATGTTTACTGGAAAAATAATCAGGCTGATGTTTATCTGGATACTTCCGGCGAGCGGTTATCCCTGCGCGGCTATCGTAAGATTCCCCTTCAGGCCCCGATGCAGGAAACGTTGGCGGCGTCTCTGATTCTGGCTACCGGATGGAGAGGTGAAGAAATTTTCATCAACCCGATGTGCGGCAGCGGAACGCTGGCCATTGAAGCCGCCCTCCTCGCTTTAAAACGCGCGCCCGGCTTGCAGCGGAATAACTACGGTTTTATGTTCATCAAGGATTTTCCCGAGGAAAATTGGCAGGAACTGCGCAAAAAAGCCAAAGAGAATGCCCTGAAAAAATTACCGGCCAGAATCATCGCCACCGATATCAATAAAGAAGCGATAACCGCGGCCAGACAAAACGCTCAGACGGCCGGTGTTGATCATCTGATTGAATTCAATGTCTGCCCTTTTGAAAAAACTTCCGTTCCGGAAGGCGGCGGAATAATTATTTTGAACCCGCCTTACGGAGAACGCATGGGCGCTGATCATATCAGAAAGCCGTCGGGAGGCTTTCGCAACGAAAGAAAAACGGTTGTGCAAGGCCGGAAAATTATCCTGCGCAAATCATCGGATCAATACAAAGAAAGCCATCAAAAAAATGAAAGAGAAATTAAAAAACTGGAAACGATTTATCAGGGGATAGGCGATTTCTTTAAAAAAACCGCCGGAGGCTACCGCGGATATATCTTTACCGGTAATCTGGAACTGATCAAGAAAGTGGGATTGAGGACCAGACAGCGCATTACTTTCTATAATGGCGAAATCGAGTGTCGCCTCCTCGAATATGAATTATACCGCGGCAGTCTGAAGCGCAGAACCGAAGACAAAGACATACACGAAGAACCCTGATAACAATTTATTTTACTATTTCTTAATTATTGGTATAAATAAACACCTCAATATAAAAATAATTTTACAAAAAAGGAGGATAAAGTGCGCATCATCAAGGCTGCTGTAATTTTTATCATCATCTGCATTGCGGCGGGAGTTGGATTTCTTTATCTGGCGCCTCAAAAAGCAACGGCGCTGGCACTGGACGTGGAACGCATGCGTTCCGGACTGGAGCGCAAGGAAATTGATCTTCCGAACAATCTCCATTATGTTTATCTGGAAGGTGGAAAGGGCGAACCGCTGATATTATTGCATGGATTCGGAGCCAATAAGGATAATTTCACAAGAGTGGCCAGATATCTGACTCCGCATTACAGGGTAATCATACCGGATCACATCGGATTCGGTGAATCCAGTCACCTTCAGGAAGCGGATTATAGTGCACTCACCCAGGCGTCCCGAATCAAAATTCTGGCGCAGGCCCTGGGCATCACCAAAGCGCATGTGGGCGGAAGTTCCATGGGCGGTCATATCTCCATGATGTATGCTTTCCTCTATCCCGATGACGTCAAAAGCTTGTGGTTGATTGATCCGGGCGGAGTCTGGACCGCACCGCACAGCGAATTGCGTGAGATCATCAACAAAACCGGCAAAAACCCTCTGATGGCAAAAAATGAAGAGCAGTTTACCGACATATTCAAGTACGTCATGGAGGATCATCCCTTTATTCCGCGTCCCATATTGAACGTCATGGCGCAGGAACGCATTGCCAATTATAATTTGGAGGAACGCATATTTAAGCAATTATCCGATGATTCTGCTGAAAGATACGTAAAAGATATCCAGACACCGACACTGATTGTCTGGGGCGATAAAGACCGCGTTCTTAACCCGGCTGCGGCTGACGTACTGCACAAACTAATGCCGAACTCTCAGGTCGTCCTCATGAAAGGTCTGGGACATCTGCCGATGATTGAACAGCCGCACCTCTGTGCTGAAGATTATTTAAAGTTTCGAGACAAATTGGATAAAAACAGTTAATATCCCGGTAAGTTTTTGATTTTATACATAAATAAATTTTAATTATCGTTCCGGTTTGCCCTCGGGCTTGACATACGAAAACTTGTTTCCTATAATTTAACTTCTTCTAACGCAAGGTATGAAAAACAATGGAGAGATTTTCTTAAGTAACTTTTTTGAAGGAAAAAAGGAGGTACTCCGATGAAAAAATTAATTTTTAAAATATTGTTTTTAACACTGGCTGTTTTTGCCCCGGTTTCAGCCATGGCCGGAGTAAGCGTCCATATTGACATTCCTCTGCCTCCGCCGATTATTTTTCCAGCACCGCCCGAACTGGTGGTCATTCCGGAAACGGAGGTATACGTAGTGCCGGAGGTACAAGATGATATATTCTTTTACGACGGCTGGTGGTGGCGTCCCTGGCAGGGACGGTGGTACCGCTCCCATTACTACGACCGAGGCTGGGCCTATTATCAACACGAACCGTATTTCCACAGACATATTCCTCCGGGCTGGAGAAATGACTACAGAAATCATTATTGGAAAGGATACCGGTGGGATTACAGACGCATTCCCCATCCGGAAGTTCAACGCAACTGGAACGGATGGAAAAGAGACAGACATTGGGAACAACAAAGATGGGGTGTAAGAGGATTGCCTCCCGGGCAGCAGAAATATCGTCGGAACAAACCACAGTCAAGAGATTACAACCAACCCGGTCAACACCGGGGTAAAGGTCCTGGTGATAATCGTCCCGGCAGAAACTAGACTGGACCACAGATAGAAAGAGTAAGAGCCGGAACGGTGATAGCCGAGTGGCAAGAATTTTAATAAAAAAACAGCTTTGCTTATCAAGAAGCAAAGCTGTTTTTTTCATCAATTAACAGGCGGAAATAAGACGCCGTTGTTCCATCATGAACAATTTTTCTAATTTTTTAGCTTATAGAATCGATTGCCCAGTATTTTTCCGTCTTTAATCTTATCCAACCGGTTGCCGATTGCCTCATCCAGTTTTACTAGTCGGTCATCGGGATGCGGATGAGTTTTAAAAAGAAGGGCGACACTGCTTTCATCCTTGCCTGTCTGTCCGATAGTTTGCAGCACTTCCGGTAAACCATAAGGCTCGTATCCTGCTCTCGTCGTCAAAACCACGCCCATACGATCGGCTTCGAATTCGGCGCTTTTATCCAGACTGCGGGCACAAATTTCCGCGCCGCTGCCGATTACTTTCCGGATGACCTGATTATCCTTGCCAACTTGTTTGCCTAGCAACCCGGCACCCATGTCCAGCAGTTGAGATTTTTGCAAAATCTTCAGATGGTGACTTCTGACGACATGCGCAATTTCGTGTGAAAGGACTGCCGCCAGTTGAGCTTCGTTTTCCAGTTTGCGGTAAAGACCTTTGGTAATGACAACATAGCCGCCGGGCGCGGCAAAGGCATTGATGTCTTCGCTTTCGATCACACCGAAATGCCAGGGCAAATCGGCGCGTTCACTCTGATTGGCCACCCACCGCCCGACCTGATTCACATATTTTTGCAGAGCGTCATCCTTGACCAATGCGGAGGCGCCCAGCAGATTACCGGCGATTTCACGGCCTATCTGAATTTCTTCCTCACGGGACGGGTTTTTCCAGTTGAATGCTTTTTTACTTTCACTTTTTACGGCTGTGTTTGAAGTTTCGGTAGAGTTCGTCGCCGTACTTTTAACGACGTCTTTCAATGTTTCTCCAAGATTAATAGCCTGCGCCTGCGGCACAACAATCGCCAGCATCAGGATAAGAAAGAAGTAAATCGCTCTCATCATTTTTCGCCTCCTTTCTGCTCCGCCGGCAGGTAGTCGAATTTGACCGCTTTAAGCCCGCCGTTTTTGGCAAACTGCTGTGCCTGCTTTGAAGTTTGGGTGTAGCTCTCCATCTTTTTCACTTCAGCTTCATTAAATTTGGCATTTTTAAGATCTTCTTCACTCAGGCCGCGTACACCCGTTGTGGCAACCACTTTCCCTGTTCCTGCCCGGCCGCTGGCTACATCAAGCACTCCTTTAACCTGATTACCGCCGCCTGCCGTACCGCGCTTGACGGAGAGCAGACGCACCCAACCGCTGACTTTCGCTGTTTTGACATTCAGCCACGCATTTTTTTTACCGATAATCTGCAACTTTTCACCGCGTGCGACAGCGCCCGTTTTTTTCGCATCGGCATACGGTTCCGCGCGGATAACATCCGCCTTCAGCGCGCTTCCCGTCTCCGCCGCCAGTGACACCAGAGGCAGAAACAAGGCAGCCGACAGCAGCAATAGAATTTTATACTTTTTCATAATCATCCCTTCTTTATGACTTAATTTTCAGATTTTTATGTTGATATCTATTCATCCGGCCCCCCATGTTCCATTTTTATGACCGCCTGGGCAAACAGACTGCGCCACTGATTGGCCAGAGGAACTCCCTCCGCCAATCCTCCTTCATGTCTGGTGTAGCGAACTTTAGTTTTACCGGGCAGACCTATATCGATCAGGATCATAGGTAATTGTGAAACAAGCTGGTCCGCATCGCGTTTGGCCTGCTGAGCATATTCTTCCTGTTTTTCGGCATAGGTCCAGCAGACAACCGCCATATCGCCGAACAAGCCCCAGATGCCGCTTTGCGAACCTTTCAACACATCGACCGTATTGGGCGTCTTACAGGCAAGTTCAATCCTCCGTTTGAGTTTTTTCAGCAGAGCATCGCCCAGCGGTTCCCTGCTTTCCACCAGAATGGGCATGATCAGCGCCCTTGAACCGCCTTCGCTCATTTTAACGCCGAAAGCCAGCCAGCGCTGCAGGGCCAGATCATTGGCCAGCGCGTAAACCTTGGCAATGCTGAAATAAGCGACGGCCCAGATAATCGGCCCGCTGAGATCCAGATAGGTATTGGTGACGTTAATGATCACGTAAGAAATTATCAGCAAACCGATCTGACTGCTGCTGAAAATCTTATTTAATTTATCACGGTCCGCCTGCCTGTAGAACGCCGCTGCCGTTGACCAGATCAGCAGAAGGCTGAACAGAACGTAGGAAAGAGCGCCGCGCCAGACGTGCAGATAATCCCCGTGTTTGACATTATCAATGGCGGTGGCCAAAACTTCCACGCCGGGATAAATTTTAGCCATCGGCGTCGCTTTCAGATCAAACAGGCTGGGCGCCGTGGAACCGATAATGACAATTTTTCCGGTAAATTCATCCTGCGGACGCTTTTTCACTTTAGAACTCATGTCCAGCAGAACATCGCTGAAAGTGACGTACTGATAAGTAAAGGGTTTACCGCGCCAGTTCATCAGGACGTTTTGTTCACGGGGCACACGGTATCCCAGAACATCGCCTACCTTTAAAGCGATCGAGGGAACCTTCCAGCCGTAATCATTCCGGTAAAGGCAATACTCGCGCACGATGCCGTCTTTATCCGGATAAATGTTATTGTAGCCCAGACGTCCGGAATTAACCGCCGCCGGAAAGTACGGCAGCACGACAGCCATAGTCGCATTTTTATCCGCTTTTCCCTCAATCATTTCCGTCGTGCCGGGAATCACGGACGGTTTGACGGCGCTGAGTTTATCCTGCTCCTCCGCAAGACGGATAAACGGGAAAAAAGTATTTGCGGTTCCGGCAATGGCGTCGTTGAAATAAGCGTCGCTGTCGGGATTGGCTATATCGGCGTCACTGAAGACAATATCAAATATAACCGCCCGGGGATTTTGCGCCTCAATATTTTCCAGAAATTCGCCAAAAACCTGACGCGGCCACGGGTAGCGGCCGAAATCCTTCGCCATCGCCGCCAGAGAGGCTTCATTGATATCCACAATCACAATATCCCGGTCCGGTTCGGGCATCATCAGGCGGCTGCGCACCATTAAATCAAAAGCTTTCTGGCGCATGTTTTCACCGACATGAAAAATACCGGCATCAATCAAAACAAACAGCGTCAGCAAAACCCCCAGATAAATATAAAAATTGTTGCGCAGTTTTCTGGTGGTTTGCGCGAGCCATTGTCCTATGAGCAATTTTAACTTTGTCAAAATAAGCCCCTTATTTTTAAAGTCGAGCATAGAATAAGAAATTAGTCCTTTTGTGTCAACGATGAAATGAAGCCTTCACGAGGTCATGGTTCAAACCATTTCAAAGCAGATTCATTGAAGGAATCCCTTATCTCTGTATTTTTTCAGTTGACTGAACAAAGAAAATAATTAATAAAGACAAAAAAAGGAAAAAAGAGGGGGTGACGCCGGAGATTACGATAAGGAATCGAAAAGAATTAAACAGATAAAAATGAGATACCGTACAAAATATCTGTATGGATAAAGTAATTTATATTCTAAAAATAAAAAAGAAAGGATGATTTGTTATGAGTAAGAAAATTTTTTGTTTGGCAATGGCGTTATGTGTAAGTGTATTCTTTTTGATGTCCTGCTCCTTCAATAAAGGCCCTGCTGAAGAGGCGATTAAAGCAGCGGAACAAGCGGTAATCGCGACCAAGGCTGAAGCAGTCAAGATTGTTCCGGACGAGGTTAAAGCACTGGACGACTCGCTTGCCGCCGTCAAGGAAAAATTTGTGAAAAAAGAATACAAAGAGGCTCTGGCAGACGCAAAAGCTCTTGACACCAAAGCAAAGGCCGTACTGGCATCCGCCAAAGTCAAAAAAGAAGAACTGACCAAAAAATGGACGGAAATAAGTGCGGGACTCCCCAAGACGCTGGAAGACATTCAGGCTCAGGTAGACAAGCTTGCCAAAGCCAAAAAACTCCCGAAAACCTTGACCAAGGAAAAATTTGAGGAAGCCAAAGCGGGTCTTACCTCCGCCAAAGATGAATGGGCGAAAGCACAGGCCAGCTTCACCAGCGGGAATTTAAACGAAGCGGTCGGCATGGCGACTTCTTTGAAAGACAAAGTGTTAAAGATAATGGAATCCCTGGGAATGAGCAATCCCGAAGTCAAGTAAAATTGTTTGGTATCAAGATCATTGAAAGGGATATGTTCCTGTTGCAAAGCGGGAGCATATCCCTTTTTAGGGAATCCTCCGTTTTAATGAAACCAGCGCCTCAGTATTTACAAGTTGAATTATCCGTCAGCCGGAAACTATCTTTGTTGTCTCCCGAATATCAGTCTGCCGGCTTTTCTGAAAACAAAAATAAAAAATAATATAATGAGAACCAAACAAACAACGGGCAGAATAATAGCCAGCACGGCGACAACAACCGCGCCGACAAGCTCCAAAGTGGCGACAAGAGAATTGCCCGTCCCCGCGGTTGCCACCGCTGATTTCGCGCGTAGCGCGACTGTCGAGCCCTGGACCAGTCCGGCGATCCCGCCGCCGGCAATCAGCGCCAGCGTCCATTTCAGAAAAGGTGAAATTTCCATGCTCATGGAAGCTGTCGTTATCGTCCCCGCTATCACGGCGGCCGGTGTGGCGATAATATCCAGAAGATGATCAACACCGGGAATGTAATAACCGAGTACTTCCATAACGGCGGCCGAAGCAAAAGCAATGGTCGCGTAGGTGGAACCAATCCAGGCAAATCCTTCGGGCAGGTGCAGCAGGCCGCTGAGCACGGCCAGATTCATGACCAGCAAAGGAACAAAAATCCTGAATCCGCAGGCCGCGCTTAACCCGACGCCGACCACTATCCCCATTATTGTTTCCATATTTTCTCTCTACCAACGGGATTTCGGCTCATGAAATCATATTTCTTTTAATAGTTTGTTTTCCGGAAGCTTTTCAATACTTCTGCCGAAGGCTTCCAGAGCGTCCGCAATTGCCGCAAAGCCGTTATCTCCGGTAAAAGGCATTGTATTAACGCCTCTTTTTTCAACGGCGTTAATCACGTACTGTATCGTTAAAACACTGATATCCATGGCCGGCTGATATCCGTGCTGGTTCTCCACACCTGTTTCCGTGACTGAAAGAATGCTGCTTTGAACCAGATCAAACAGAATTTCGTCGACCAGGCGCAGGGGAATCCCCAGTTGATCGGATATTTCAAGTGCCGTCATCGGTTTTTCTCCGCGGGTAAAGTTTTTAATCAGGCGGCGTGTAATCAAAAGTGAAAGCAGCAGACGGAGACGGCGGCTGGGCTGTAGAGCGTCCGGCTCGAATTCATAAGTATCGGCGTTCTGATACGCAACGGATATTTCCGCCCCATACAAAACAATCAGCCAGCTCAGCTGAAGCCAGGCCAGCAAAAGCGGCAGAGCAGCAAAACTTCCGTAGATGGCATTGTATTGCGCCACGCCGATTTGAAAAGTGATATACGCCCATTGCACGATCTGAAAAATAGTGCCGGTCATTATTCCCGCAACCAGGCCGGCGGAAAAACGCACCCTGGTGTTCGGCATAAAAATATAAAGAAAGGTAAAAAGACTCCACATCAGGGTGTAGGGTAAAAGCTTCAGCAAAAAGAAGATAAATGAACTAAAACTCCCCAGGATGGAGAATTTTGCCACAATCATGCTCACCTGTGTCGTGATAAAAACCGTCACGCCGCTGGAAAGGATAAGGATGACTGGACAGACAAGCATCAGCGACAGGTAGTCGCTGAACATGCGGCCGATTGTCCGTTTCTTCTTTATTTTCCAGATATCATTAAAAGAATATTCGATCTGTCCCAAAAGTTTGATCACCGCCCAGAGAAGAACAACCAGACCGACCCCGGCGATCAACCCGCCTCTGGTGTTTTCCAGAAGGGAATGGGAAAATTTGATGACGTTGGCGAGAACTTCCTCCTGACCGGCCAGTTTGGCGCGCAATTGAGCTTCCAGCATTTTTTCAAAGCCGAAGCCCTTGGCAATGCCGAAGACCATGGCGGCAACGGGAACGATTGAGACAAGCGAATAAAAAGTCAATGCGGACGCACGCAATTGACATTTATCCTCTGCAAAGCCTCTGATGGAAACCAGGAGCACCCTTATTTGTTTTACCAGAAAAGATTTGCCCGGAGAAAGCTGCGCGCGGCGAATTCTCCAGATATCGTTCTTGATAAAATTTACAGCCGTTTGAATCTTCTCCCGCATATTTTTCATCATTTGCCTCCGCCGGATTACTTCCTTAAAGAACATAATAATTGTAAGAAAGATTTCAGGAATTGACCTTTTTATCCCTGAAGTACGACTTTACTTTGATCTGTCGATGAAAGTATAAAAATAACAAATAGGTATGTCAACCAGAAACTGTCCGCGAATCAAGTATTATCCGACATCTTCCGGCTTATTTTCATAGCAGAATGGCACGATCATTGCTTTTTATCGAATAATAAATTGGTTCAATTAAACATAAAAAAGTGGTATTTTAAAACAAAAAATTGAACGCGTAAAAAACGCGTATCTTTGAATGGAGAAACAATTATGAATATCAAAATTTTTAAAATAAGGAGTATCTGGAGAACCTGCTGCCTGCTCTTGACTGTCTTACTTCTGAGCTCCTGCTATTATTATCCGGGTGAACAGGTCATTACTCAACCGGGACAACCGGTTCAGGATGAAAATATTACCGCCATTACACAAATATATTTTTATCCCAATAAAGGTCAATCAACCGAGCAGCAGTCGCGCGATCACTACGCGTGCTACAACTGGGCCATGGAGCAAACCGGATTTGATCCCAGCGTCTCATCTATTGTTCCGGAACAGCGCGTTCGTGTCGTTCCCATGCCGCCGCCAGGACATGATACTGTCGCGATGTCCATCGCCGGAGCGGTGCTGGGAGCTTTGATCGGCGGACCACATCATGCCGGAGGAGGAGCTTTAATCGGAGCGGCCGGCGGCGCCATGGCGGGCGCGATTTCCGATGCCTCCCGCGCCGAATCAGCCCGACAAATGGAAGAAGCTTACCAGAATCGCTATCAGGGACGTGACCTGCACAGAGAAAAAAAGGCTTTGCAGTTTCGCCGGGCTATGTCGGCCTGCATGGAGGGACGCGGATATACCGTCAAATAGATTCATGAGGAGGTTATCATTATGTTACGCAATTTGAAAAAATATTCAGTTATAACGCTGTCCATAATTTTTATAGTCGCTATCGGCATTTCAGGTTTCGCCCTGCAGGCTCAGGCGGAAGGCCCCGGAGGACCGGGAGGTTCCGGACGCTCACCGGCGAAATCCGGCGGCGGTAAGGCAGTAATTCGGTCGGAAAACAGGGCGCCGGCACAGTCCATAAACCGGGCTCCTTCATCCAGACCGGGATCAGCGTACACCGGAAGAAGGGGACCGTCATCCCCGCAAAGACAATTTATTGATTCGCGTTATCAACATAATCGTTCCTACCCGCCCCGCGGCCGGTCATTTAGAGATTTGCCCAGAGATCACCGGGTCGTGATACATGGAGGCGCCAGATATTATTCTCATGACGGTGTTTGGTATAGACACCATCACGGAAGATATCTTGTGATCGCTCCGCCCATCGGATTGTTTGTACCGTTTCTACCCTTTTTTTACACCACTGTCTACTGGCATGGAATACCTTACTATTACGCAAATGATGCATATTATACGGAAACACCCGGAGGTTATGTGGTTGTCGAACCGCCCCAGGGCGAAATAAGCGAAGCTCCTCCTGAAACGGAGGAAGAAAGCGGTGAAGTTCCGGAAGATAAAATGTTTATCTATCCCCGTAAAGGACAAAGCGAAGAGCAGCAGGAGGCAGACCGTTACGAATGCCATCAATGGGCGGCCGAACAGACAAAATACGATCCGACAAAAATTCCATCCGGGATACCGTCTGAACAGATTATGCAAAGAAGAGCGGATTATCAGCGGTTGATGGCAGAATGTCTCGACAGCCGCGGTTACACCGCGAAATAAATTTTTCCCGCAGCCGGAACAGTTTTAAAATTAAAAATCTGTTCCGGCTGCAAGGTTGTTCAGTAAACAATAATTTCCCCTGTTATCAATAGCCAATCGGTTTGTTTGGATAATTCAACGTTTCAATCGCAAATCAATAGATGCATACCGGAGATTAAAATTGTAAAAAAGAATACTTGATAGACAAGAGGTGCTTGCTTACATTCCACATATCAAAATAACTCTTATCAAAACTCTGTGTTGTCTGGCAATTTTTCGGAACTAAATCAGCATGAGGTAATAAGGACAACTTACGGACTCCACTCTTTACAAGAGTGCTTACATAGAGGAGCTACGGGTAGGCTAAGGTAACCATAACCCACTCTGTGCAAAAGAGTGATTTTACTCTTTTCAACACAAGGAGGTAATTATGACAAGAATAAACCTATTAGTAGCAAAAGTTGTGCTTTTAGGAATCTGTATCCTGTGTATTTTTTCCGGCAGTGTATGGGCGGAGGAAATCAAGATATCATTGACGGCGTACACATTGAAGGAGTGTTACCATAATAAAGGACAGACGGCTTCCGGTGAGCAAAGCAGAGCCGGAATAGTAGCTGTCTCGCCGGACTTAGAGCGAAAAGGACTGAAATTAGGGACCAAGATCAAAATAAATGATCTTGGGACTTTCGTAGTCAAAGACCGGACGAGTCGCAGAAATCGTGGTAATGTAGACATTTTTATGAAATCGTACACAAAAGCTTTACAATTTGGGAGACAAAAATCCATCCTGGTATTAAATCGATTCGACCTAATTCCCGTGAAATTTGCTACTGGAGATTTTTTTGACGGAATCGTCGCAGAGATAAAACCGCAAAAAGAATTATTTTGGGCTCAAGCGAATACAAATCGCAATGTCGAAATATTTCATGGTAAAAGGCACGTCAGTACTCTAGATTAATTTTGTGTAGATTTTAAGCAAATTACCATCCAGGGGTATAGGCTCCTCGCCCCTGGATGGTAACCCCTGTAAACAAATCGACACCTTCGGTAATCTTCGATTTTATTTAATCTATGAAAATTGCAGACTTGCAGGTAAAAGAACCTGAGTCCGGTGCTGAAGACATAGGCATGATAATAATATTTTTTATCAAGTGTCTTTTAACTCATACTGATAGTAAATATTATCATCGCCGTTAGCTATACTTTTAATCTTTTTTTCATTGGATTTCTTCCCGAAAATTTTAAGAGCCTGCTTAAAGTACCCCATAATCATATATTCAAAGTAAATATGCTTAATGGGAAGTCCGCTGAGCTGGATATGAACGATGTTGTTTTCTAAGCGTCCCGTCAGTTTGCCTTCATCATAATAAGTAGACCATAGTTTAGGCATTCCATTCTCGACGAATTGTTTTATATCTTTTGTCAGCAGATAAGAGTGATATGGTCCACCCGGTGACAGGGCAAATTTGGCGGCTACCCTTCCAAATATGATGTACTGATTAGTGTCATTGTTGAAAAATTCTTTCAGCATCTCATCAAGAAAAAACAGGTGTTTCTCCACAGGGATAAGAGTGACGGACATAATCATGCTGCTGAAAAATTTGTCTTTTGCCGCCAATTTTGCAATAAAGGAATTCCAACGCTCTTCGCCGAATGCTGCCGTTATAATGACCTTTCCAGTAACAATAGAGGTTCCTTTTATGTTCATATACGGGTCTCCTAAGTAATTATTATTTTACAAATATTTTGAAGGCTATATTTTGGCTTGCTGATATAGATATAATCTTTTTTTATGATAATCAAGTTATTTACTGACATTTAATGATTAGTTAGTATCTCATTCGATAAGGATTCTGCTTTGCATGTGACAACTGGTCATCTATCGTTCTAACAACTCCAAAAAGCTGAAGGTTATCAAGTAAGCGGCAATCAATATCTAGTGAATGACATGGATTTCAAATCAGATTTCTGGCACTGCTTTTCGGAACTCTTTCATCAGTGCCTTTTTGGAAACACTCAGATCAATAATATCCCAGGGCAGAATTTCATCGGATTGCTTTTGACGGTACACATAGAAATCGGGGTTGATATTTACTTCTTTCAAAGCCTGCGCCCAGTTTCCCTCCAGCCGGTTTACGGTCAGCAATATTTCCCCCACGCGACGATCACCCAGGGAAAGCAGGGTCTGAACATAATTCCATTTGGGAACGTCGTGAATAACCTTGATGAATTTTTCCCGCTTCAAAGCGTTTTCAATCTTTTTAATTTTCTTGCCGGTAAGGCCGACATCTTCCAGAGGACACCACTGAAAAGGCGTCGCCGGTTTGGGAATGAACTGATTGATGCTCAGCGTAACGCGCCGGAACTTTTTCTTTCCTTCAAACTTATGGAGGACATGATGTTGAATTTTTTTGGTCAGCTCGATAATGGCATCAATATCCCGCTCTTCTTCCGTGGGGAGTCCGACCATAAAATAAAGCTTCAGATTGGGAATATCATTTTCCGTAAGCAATTCCGCAGAATGCATGATGTCGGCTTCGGTGATATCCTTGCGTAAAACATCCCGCATCCTCTGGCTGCCCGCTTCCGGCGCGAGCGCGACCGTCTCAATGCCGCCGGCTTTTATGAATTCGACAATCTTTTGATTAATTTTGTCAATGCGCAGGGAACCGACACCCGCCTGTGCGTTCCGGGCAACAATGTATTCGCAGATATTGAGCAGATCGGGATGATCGGAAACAGCCGTACCGACCAGGCCGATTTTATTTTTTCTTTCCAGACCCCGCTCAATCGCGGCGGTAATCTCCTTATAGCCGCGGAATCGAACCGGACGATAAACGAAACTGGCTGCACAAAAGCGGCAACTGCGGGCGCAGCCCCGGTTAACTTCCACCAGAAACATATCTTCCATTTCGGTTTCAGGGGCGCTGATAATCTCTTCGGTGCAGAATGGATTGATATCCTTGACATGTTTTATTTTAATTTTTTCCGGCAAACCCGCTTCCCGCGGCACAATTGACTGAATCGTGCTTTCCGCAGAATAACCGACTTCATAAAGAGCCGGCACATAAATATTATTTATTTTTTTTTGCGCATCTTTTAAAAATTTCCCGCGAGGGTGACCGAGACGCCGCGACTCTTCAAAACAATCACAGAATTCCGGCAGAGCCTCTTCCGCCTCGCCCAGGATAAACAAATCAAAGAAATCCGCCAGCGGCTCGGGATTCAGGGTAAGAGCAATGCCGCCGCCGATGACCAGAGGATATTTCTCCGAACGGTCCTTCGCCAACAGAGGAATGCCGGCTGAATCCATAATTTTTAAAATATTCGGATAATCATTTTCAAAAGATACGGAAAAAGCCAGGATATCGAATTCGGCAATTGGTTTTTGATTTTCGAGGCTGACGATTCCCGCCGCTCCGGAAACGAATCTGGCGTCGTTCCCGGAAACGGGCAGGAATATCCTCTCACAAAGAAAGGAAGGATGAGCATTAAATATATTGTAAATGGTCTGAAAACCCAGATTAGCCATGCCAATCCTGTAGTGATTGGGATAAGCAAGGCAAACCGTATTATATGTTCCCCAAATTTTTTTTACATATCCGGTTTCATTCTCCAGAATGCCGCCGTATATTTTTTTTAGTTTCCAATCCATGGTTTTATCATGGCCTATATCCTGACAGCGTATATCTTTATTGAACCGTCAGGCTGAAAATCACGGATTTTGATTCCGGTGAGACACAGCGCCGGCAATCAGTCCGCCTGACGCCGCAGGAATGTCGGAATCTGTATATCCATATTTTCATGTTCATCGCCGAGACCGACAACCGCCACTTCGCCGCTATTCAATTTTCTTTCCCGGCGAATGAATGTGGGGGTGGACAGGTCTTCTCTCCGGAAACCGTTGAACCGGGTGACATTGCCGATCGATTCGGGCTTCCTCCTGGCCAGATCATCAAAACCGGTGGCGATGACGGTAATGCGGATTTCATCTTCCATATTCGGATCAATTACCGTACCGAAAATAATGTTGGCGTCTTCATCAGCCTCTTCCTGAACCAAAGACGAAGCCTCGTTGACTTCGTAAAGGCTCATGTCGGATCCTCCGGTAATATTCAGTAAAATCCCGTGCGCACCCTGAATGGTATTGTCTTCCAGAAGAGGAGACGAAATCGCTTTTTGCGCCGCTTCCACGGCTCTGTTTTCACCGCTGGCTACGCCGGTACCCATAATGGCCATGCCCATATTGCTCATGACGGCCCTGACGTCGGCAAAATCAAGATTGATTAATCCCGGCACCAGAATGAGATCCGAAATGCCTTTGACTGCCTGATAAAGGATATCGTCCGCCTTCTTGAAGGCTTCCAGCAGAGACAGATTGCGTCCGCCCAGACTCAGTAGTCTCTGATTCGGAACAACGATCAGCGTATCCACGGCGTCCCGCAGCTGGGC
>JAJFTS010000207.1 GCA_021372815.1 Deltaproteobacteria bacterium
AGGGCAAAAACGTAATCCTTCCAGACTTTGTTGTATTGCGCGTCGTCACCCTGGCTTCTGATCAGCATGATTTCCTTGCAATAGGCACGCTGATCCTCTTTGGTGTTCTGCATGCCGTAAATCTGCAGGGCGAAGCGTGAGAAATCCCGCACCATGAAATCAAAAATCTGATTAATGATGTCGGTATCCACCTTGTCGAATGCGGCCTGCTCCAGAATCAGCTGGCCGTAAACAACGATGGAGAACATTTCACCCAGCGGCAGCGACCAGGACGGATCCATATCCTGCGCCTTGTCCGGTCCGGCCTTCTCCAGCAGCTCCTTGAACAGATTAATCTGCTGAATGAAGATGCCCACATTCGGGAGGTTCTTGCTGGCTTCAAAGACAGGTTTGTAATCGTGGAACTGCACGGAACCCAGGCCCTTGGTCGGCCCCTGATTGAAGAGGAATAAATCGTCCTTGGTGGAAAAATCGGGAGCAACCTCCGCATAGGAAGCGGGAGCGAAGAAATAGTTTTTCATGAATTTGCGGATAAGCTGGACGTTCACATGGACAGTCCCTTCCAGTTTGGACGGCCCGCGGATGTCGGCGGCAGCCATGTGGAAGTACGTGTCTTTTTCGAAACCTTTGGCGGCAATGACATCCCAGAGCAGATTAAGGACGTCTTCAGATTGCAGGGTTACCTTCATCTTGCTGGTGGGATTGTAAAGCAGATAGCGTCTGTCCTTTTCATTGGCGTTGCGGAAATAATCGGTCGAGCGCCGCTGATACAGTTTCATGGCAACAAGCCTGAGCCAGGCATCCATGAAATTTTTGCGCACATGCGGCATATCCGTTACTCTCATGCCGTAAAGAATGCGGTTGGCGGCATGGGTAATGGCTTCGTAGAAGCAGTGCTCCACCACACCGATGGACGCCGGACCGATATTGAACTTTCCGATATTGACGGTATTGAGAGCGGAATCCCAGGCGTACGGGCCGCGGGAAAGAATGTCATCCGCTGTAATCGGATAATCATGAAGCGCGAAGTTGGATACGTATTCCTGATGGGAAATAACGTTCTTTTTGAGTTCATAGGCTTTATGCTTGTAATTGGTGACAAAGAAAGTGTAATCGTCGGTGCCGTCCTTGACCTTGCCCAGTGTGGAAACCATCTCCGCTTCATTGCCGTTGCCAATGTAATACTTTTCGCCGTTGGCCGCCCATGTGCCGTCTTTGGCGGGTGTCAGCGCGGTTTCCGTGGAGTAAATGTCCGCGCCGTGCGTCCTTTCGGAAAGGCCAAAGGCGAATATCGCGCCCTTCTTGAGCAGTTCAGCGGCCTTCTTCTTGGCCTTCTCATTGGGGCTCATCCAGATGGGGCCGAGACCGAGGATGGTGACCTGAAAGCAATACCAGTAACCGAGGCCGTAGAAAGCCAGCAGTTCGCTGTATTCGCTGTTGCGGGCCGTGTCCCAGCGGCAGTCCGGATCGCCGCCTCCGTACTGGCTGGGCGTAAGGAGCTTGGCAAATATCTGCTCTTTGCCTATAAAATCAACAAACTCGCGATACCAAACCTTCTTATTATAATCATCGAGCAGGCGTTCTTTGCCCATCTTCTCGAAAAAAGCGATTGTTTTGTCCATAATGGCCCGGGAACCTTTATCGGCCATGAGGCTTTGATACTTTTTCGGCTGCACTAAATAGTTCATTTAATCCTCCTTTTCATTAAAACAATGATTCCTTTAGCTGATACTTTCTTAAAACAATATCGGTTAATATGCAATACAATCTACCTTTTTTTCAGTAAAAGAGCCACCGCAAAAATAGCTTGAAATTTCAATCATTTTTCTTGCCTCTTGTATATTTTCCTCCATTATGACATTAAGAGAACGGTTTTTATTTTCAAACTTGAGTATTTCGCTTGGAAAAATATTCAGTATTACAAAACATCATTTTGGGACTTTCGCTTGCCGCGCCTATCGGTCCGGTTAATCTGGAAATAATCAAACGCGGCCTTAATTCCGGTTTCAGACAAGCCTTTCTTACGAGTATCGGCGCGATGAGCGCCGACGCAACTTATCTGACTCTCATTTTCTTCGGCCTGACCGCCTTTTTGAACATCGCCCTGATGAAGATCGTGCTGGGTCTGGGCGGAAGTTTCATTTTAATTTATCTGGGTTTTGTCAGCGCGAAAGATTTTTTTTATAAACATGCGGATTCGAAAAACCGGCAAAGACGAATATTTAAAAGTTCTTTTATCACGGGTTACTTCTTAGCCATTTCCAGTCCGCTGACGATTGTCTGGTGGACAGGCGTCTTCGGCGCCCTGCTGGCTTCGCAAACCGGTGCGCAAACAACTTTTTCGGCGTTTTTATCCTGTCTTTCGATTTTACTGGGCTGTTTTCTCTGGGGGTTCTTTCTGGCCATCGCTCTGCACTGGGGCAAGAAAATCATCAATGAAAATATTGCGGGATATATTTCGCTGGTTGCCGGAATTTTCCTGATAGCGTTCGGAATTTATTTCCTATATCGGACAGTGACTTTGATGATGAATTAATAGTCCGGGACTTTGCCCGGGCTATTGGATTAAATTATTTTTTGGACAGATATTCGTGTATGGCATTGGCAGCCTTACGTCCCGCTCCCATCGCCAGAATAACCGTCGCCGAACCGGTCACGATATCGCCTCCGGCATAAATGCCTTCACGGCTGGTCAGCCCCGATTCATCTTTGGTGACAATGTATCCCCGTTTGTTTGTTTCCAGATTCGGTGTGGTTGCCGGAACAATCGGATTGGCCAT
>JAJFTS010000221.1 GCA_021372815.1 Deltaproteobacteria bacterium
ACGGCGTTCTGACCGCTTTTTTCCACGAAGGCGTAAAGATATTCCACATTGATGCCTTCCCGGGCAACAACTTCCATGATGCTGTGCAGTCCGCCCGGTTTGTCGGGGACTTCCACGGCGACAACGGGCGTTTTGCTCACTCTGAAGCCGTTGTCCTTGAGCACCTTGTTGGCTTTTTCGACATCGTTGACTATCAAACGTAAAATACCGAAATCCGCCGTTTCCGCCATCGACAGAGTCCGGATATTAATGTTGTTTTCTTTCAGGACACGGGTTGCGTGGACCAGCGTGCCCGGTTTATTTTCCAGAAAAACCGATATTTGTTCTACTTTCATCTTAACCCCCTTGTAAAATTAAAAGCGGCGTTTATCTATAATTTTAGCTTCTGCTTTCTGCAGCGTATTGGGCTCGACCAGTTTGACACGCGCGGTGATGCCCAGATAATCCGTCATGTCCTTGACAATTCTTTTTTCAATTTTTTGCAGTTCCTTCACGCTGCCGGAATCGCTGAATATCTTTTCATTGACTTCCACCTGCAAATCCAGGGTATCGAGCGCACCCACTTTATCAACGACGATCTGATAGTTGGGTTTTAATCCTTCGATATCTTCTAAAATAGCCTCTATCTGCGACGGGAAAACATTGACGCCGCGAATAATCAGCATGTCGTCGCTGCGCTTCAACACCCGTTCCATTTTGACGTGAGTGCGTCCGCAGCGGCACGGTTCCGTGATCAGGCGCGATATATCGCCGGTGCGATATCGAACGAGAGGATTGGCTTCTTTGGTGAGCGTGGTGAACACCAGTTCACCCTCTTCTCCCTCGGGGAGCACCTCTCCGGTTTTCGGATTGATGGTTTCCACGATGAAATGATCTTCGAAGACATGCATTCCATTGCGGCCTTCGAGGCATTCCATCGCCATGCCCGGACCGATCACTTCGGATAAACCGAATAAATCCAGGGCGGTGATGTCGAACGTTTTTTCAATTTCATCGCGCATTGCGTTGTTCCAGGGTTCCGCTCCGAAAATGCCCACGCGCAGTTTGAGGGATTTCATATCCACGCCGAGGGCTTTGCCCTCTTCGGCCAGATGCAGGGCATAGGAGGGAGTGGAACAAATTACCGTCGGACCGAAATCCTGTAAAATCATGATTTGTCTTTTGGCGTTTCCTCCCGACATGGGGATGACGCTCGCGCCTATTTTTTCCGCGCCGTAATGCAGTCCCAGTCCGCCGGTAAAAAGCCCGTAACCGAAGGCGTTATGAATAATATCGTTTTTTGTGATACCCGCGGCCGCCAGCGAGCGCGCGATAAGATCCGACCAGGTTTCAATGTCGCGTTTGGTATAGCCGAAAACAGTTGATTTGCCGCTGGTGCCGGAAGAGGTGTGCAGGCGCACGATGTTGCTCATGGGCACGGAAAACAGACCGAAGGGATAATTATCGCGAAAATCCTTTCTGGTGATGAAGGGAAGTTTTTTCATGTCGGCAATGGATTTGATATCGTCGGGTTTGACTTTTGCGGCGTCGAAGGATTTTTTGTAAAATCCCACCGTGTGATAAACCCTCTCCAGAACCCGCTGCAGCCTTTTGACCTGCAGGGCTTTGATGACTTCACGGGGCATGGTTTCGAATTCTTCATTGTAAATCATGTTGGAGTCTCCCTTCATTAGATAACGGATACCGGAATGGCAAGAAGTCTAACAAAACTTTTTACCTCTGGCAAGAATCTTTCTCTGAAAAAAGGAAAATATTATTAGGACGTTTGCTGCAAATATTTTTCGGCCAGCATAATGCCAAGGACAGTCTTCGCGTCGATGATTTCTCCGTTGTTTAATAGCTCCTGCGCTTTGGAAAAACTTACCGGCATGGTTTCGATGAATTCGTCATCGTCGGGAGTCAGCGGCGCATGGATCAAATCTTTGGCCAGAAAAAAATACATGTATTCGTTGCAGTATCCCGGCAGCAGATAACCTTCGAAAAGTTTAACGATGGTTTTGGCCTGAAAGCCGGTTTCCTCCGCCAGTTCCCGCTGGGCGCAGACAGCAGGAGATTCTGCCGTACCGTCCAGAGAGCCGGCGGGGATTTCCAGCAGATCCTTTTTTACGGCGTTGCGGTACTGTTTGATTAAAAGGAGCTCGTTTTTCTCGTTGACGGCGACAATGGCAACGGTCGGTTTGTGGTCAATCCAGGTTTGTTTGGCCGTTTTGCCGTTGGGCAGGTCGAATTCCTCTTCCCAGACATCAAAGATTTTGCATTCGTAAGCCAGCGTGGTTTTGTTTTTTTTCATCAAAGGGCCGCTTGGTTCAGTTTGTTTTGATTATGGATAACAGGTGCTGTTCGATTTCTTCTTTGGGCAGGGCACCGGTGACCCGATGCACCATCTTGCCTTCTTTAAAGAACAGCATGGTCGGGATGCTGCGGATTCCATACTGGGAAGCGGTCAGCGGATTTTCGTCGACATTGAGCTTCACGACTTTGACGCCGTTGGCATAGTCTGACGCCAATTCATCAATAATGGGCGACAATGTCCGGCAGGGACCGCACCACGGAGCCCAGCAATCCACCAAAACTGACGAGTCGGAGGTCAGCACTTCCCGGGAGAAGGTCTGGTCTGTTACTTCGAAAGGCAAAATTTTCTGTTGAGGAATGATCAACGGTTCGTGGCACTTACCGCATAAGGGCTTTTGATCCAGACGATTTTCCGGCATTCTGTTTTTCGTGCCGCATTTCAGGCAGCGAATAATCAGTTCTTCCAGCGAAGCGCCGCATTTGCCGCAGATAGACCGCCCCTGCAGTTTTTGTTTTGGTATTCTGTTTTTGGTTCCGCAATTAAGACAGCGGATGATTACATTGTCCGGCATATGACTTAACCTTTGTTACATTATCTCTTTTTCGCCTTAAAAGGCAAATTATATGGCAACATTTACATAAATCGGCTTGAGTATTCTTACAATTTCGGCGGAAGACATCCGCGCCAATAAACCCCGGCTTCCGGCGTTAATAAAAATTTCCGGCAAATCGGATATGGTCTGTTCCATATAAACAGGCATTGTTTTTCT
>JAJFTS010000227.1 GCA_021372815.1 Deltaproteobacteria bacterium
CATCCTTCTGATGATGGCCGGCTCGCCAATGGCGCAGCCTAACCGCAATCCCGGCATGGCAAAAAATTTTGTGAGCGATAACATGACCAGCACATTGACGGGACGCCGTTTGGTCAGGCTGTCCATTCCTTCAACAAAATCTGCAAAGGCCTCGTCCATCACAAAGGTAACGGAAGGATGCTGCAGCGCCAGTGCCCGCAACGCATCGGCATCGCAAAGCGATCCCGTGGGATTGTTGGGTTGGCCGATAAAGACGAGATCGTTTGTCCGGAGAACAGGCTCAAGGAGGCCGGGCTGGAATTTAAATCCGGTTTCTTCTTTCAGCAGTATCTTTTCGATCATCAGCCCCGCGGCTTTGCAGGCCAGGGCATACTCGCTGTAGGCAGGTACCATGATCACGGCTCGCGATGACGGAAACAGTCGCGGAAGAAGATGAATCAGTTCCGAGGAGCCATTCCCCGGAAGTACTTCTTCAATCCCTGTGCCATAGCGCTCCGCAGCGGCTTCCCTCAGAGCTAAATACTCCGGATCGGGATAATGCTGCGTTTCATGGAGCCTTGCATTGATCAGCGCCCGATACCATTCAGGGGGCCCCAGGGGGTTGAGATTGGCGGAGAAATCCAACAGGGCATTTTCAGGGATGCCCGCTTGCGATGCCAGTTGTCTCAAATTGCCGCCATGTTCTTGTTTCATAGTCCACTCTCAAATAAAAAAATCCCCGAACCCTGGCGGGGCACGGGGATGACGTTTTTCATCCTTTTATGATATTGATCTTATTGCGCGAAGATCCCTATCATTTTTTTCCAATGGGCAGGTCTTCTGACTTCCGGATCATCCTACTTATTCACCTTCCCGCCTCTCAGGACAGTGGCATTGTGAACTTTCGTACCGGTTACAGCGGCGCGACCGCGACGGACTTACACCGTCTTCCCTTACATTATCCGGTTGCCTTTAAGAATTCATCGACTGCGAACAAGCTTTAACAATGAAAGCAACCAGATATTACCTTTTGGGGTGATTTGCGTAACACACGGCATTTGAAATTGTCAATCAAAATAAAGTGGCCACACACCATGGGTTGTTCCTGTTATAAAAGATTGACTTCAACTCTTGATCATATATAATCCCGAAACATATCAGGGAGGTTGTTGATGAACGAATTTCGCAATATGTTATATGCGATTGATCTGGACGCGGAAAATATTTCTTCTGTTGTTGACGCGCTGGAATTCGCCGAGCGGTTCAAAAGCCGTCTTCACATTGTGTATGTCAATGATCCGCAGGCGGGATACCGCCATCCCACGGACCGGGAAGACGCCGTGGCCTTGAAAGTAAAAGCAGTTGCTCCCCAATCTTTATTGGAGAAGCTGGACATTATTTATGCCACCTCCCGGGGAGACGCAGCGGAAGAAATCGTCAGGTATGCCGAAGAACATCAAATTGATCTGATCCTCGTCGGACATAAGCACCGCAGCAAAGTTTATTCTTCGATGTTTGACAGCACTGATGTGAATATCATTGATACGGCTCTCTTGCCTGTTTTAGTCATTCCGGAGAAATAGATAATTTCTAATCGATTGATGCTTCGGGCATTAAATATTTAAAAATTGCTGGTCGCAGCGCATGATCAGGGAGATAAAATGGGAATTCTGGACAAAGTCTATCTGGGCAATATGGTGCAGGACTGGCTGATTGCCGTCTGCATTTCAATGGCTGTATTCTTTGTGCTGACGATCATTCAGCGCATGGCCATCAGCAGACTATCCAAACTGGCGGCGGCAACGGATAATCAACTTGATGACTTGCTGGTCAGCATGCTCAAGGAAACCAAGTTTTTCATCCTGCTTATCGCCTCCGCCTATGTTGCCTCTCATGCCGTTACCCTTAAACCATCTGTTGCGCTCTTGTGGCAAAAAGCGGTTATCCTGATGCTGATTATTCAGGGGGGGCTCTGGGCAAGCACCGGTGTGAAATTCTGGCTTGGCCTGGTGCTTCAAAAACGGATGGATCAGGATGCGTCCAGCGCCACAACTATTTCTTTGCTCGGTTTTGTGGCGCGACTGATTTTGTGGGTGATGGTCCTGCTTTTAATTCTGGATAATCTTGGCGTCAACATCACCGGTCTGGTCGCCGGTTTGGGCATCGGCGGCATCGCCGTGGCTCTGGCGGTGCAGAACATTCTGGGTGATCTGCTGGCTTCTTTGTCCATTGTTCTGGACAAGCCTTTTGTCATCGGCGATTTTGTAGTGGTCGATTCTCTGTCCGGCACCATTGAACATATTGGCTTAAAAACCACGCGCATCCGCAGCTTGAGCGGCGAACAGCTTATTTTTGCCAATAACGATCTGTTAAAAAGCCGTATTCGCAATTATAAACGCATGTCGGAACGGCGTATTGTTTTCAGCTTCGGCGTCGTGTATCAAACCCCGCTTCCAAAACTGAAGGGCATCAAAGAGATTATCCGTGATATTATCAGCAAAGAGGAAAACACCCGCCTTGATCGCGTTCACTTCAAGGAATATGGTGATTCATCCATAAACTATGAAGTCGTTTATTTCGTGACGGTACCGGATTATAACATTTACATGGATGTTCAGGAATCGATCAATCTGGAAATCTTTCGCCGCTTCGCCGAAGAAAAAATTACGTTTGCTTATCCGACAACAACGGTCTTTTTGCAAAATTCCGACCAGGAAGTTGAATAAAATCGCATGAAAAAGACCGGATTTATTCTCTGCCCGCTTGTTGTCTTGTTGCTGATTCTTCCCTTAACCTGTTTTGCTGAAAAATCGACCGTGAATATCGGTGCCGTTATGCCGTTGTGGTGGATACTGCCTTTTGCGGGTATTCTGCTTTCGATTGCGCTGATGCCTTTATTTCTTCCCCATTTCTGGCATCATCATTTTCCTAAAGTATCGGCTTTCTGGGCGCTGGTCCTGGCAATTCCTTTTATGTATTATTTCCGGGATGTTGCGGTCTATGAAATTGCCCATATTTTTATGATTGATTATATTCCTTTCATCATCCTGCTGTGGGCGCTGTATACCGTTTCCGGCGGTATTTACATCCAAGGCACGCTGAAAGGGACGCCTGCCGTCAACACGTTGATTCTGCTTGTCGGGACCTTTCTGGCCTCTGTGATCGGCACGACCGGCGCTTCCATTCTGTTGATCCGGCCGATCCTGCGTTCCAACGCTTGGCGTGTGCATAAAGCTCATACGGTTGTGTTTTTTATTTTTCTGGTGAGCAATATCGGCGGTGCGCTCACGCCACTGGGCGATCCTCCCTTGTTTCTGGGATTTCTCCACGGCGTTCCTTTTTTCTGGACGATGCATATCCTCCCGGAAATGGCCTTTGCCAGCGCCGTTCTACTCGCGCTTTATTTTATCCTGGATTCTTACTACTATAAAAAAGAAATTAAGACCGATGCTCCGGATGCTGCACCGGAACCGATAAAAATTGAAGGATCATGCAATTTCATCTTCATGGCGGTAATTCTTGCGGCCGTTTTGTTCAGTGGAACAGTTAAACTGGGCGAAGTGGATATCGCAGGCATACATCAAACGATAGAGAACCTAATCAAAGACGCCGTCCTGATTCTCATGGGCATCTTATCCCTTGTTCTTACCCGGAAGGAAGTCCGCCAGGGCAACGATTTCAGCTGGGCGCCGATTCTGGAAGTCGCCTATCTTTTCGCGGGAATTTTTATAACGATCATTCCCGCGCTGGCGATCCTGAAAGCAGGCGAACAAGGCGCATTGGCCTGGCTGGTAAAATCAGTCAATACCCCGACTCATTATTTCTGGGCCACAGGTATTTTATCCAGCTTTCTGGATAACGCGCCGACGTATCTGACCTTCTTTAACAGCGCGCTGGCTAAGTTTTACCCCGGTGTTCCCGAAGCGGGGGCGGTTGCCGGCCTGATCGTTGAAAACATTCCGCACCTTGCTGCTATTTCCGCGGGAGCGGTTTTTATGGGGGCCAATACCTACATCGGCAACGCACCTAACTTTATGATGAAATCGATTGCTGAAGAGGCAGGCGTCAAAATGCCCAGCTTCTTTGGTTACATGTTTAAATATTCCATTCCCATTCTGGTTGTTTTGTTTATCGTCATCACCTTTATTTTCTTCTAATATTTCAATGATATACCGGAGCATAAATATTTCTTGAAGATGTCAAGAAAAGCAGATAAGGTGCAACCGACTTTGCATTTAGGTGTTGCCGTTGTTATCTTATCAATACTGCCGCCTGGGAATGATAAAGTTGGCTAAAGAAGAAGATGGAGGAAAGTAATAATGGCAGCAACACTGCGCAAATCTTTAAAAACGATAGAGGATTACAAGGTAACCAATCCCATTTATACAGATCTGCTGGATATACTTGGTGAAATCCTGATTATTCGGGAAGAATACCGAAAGAATATGACCCGTCCTATTTTTTCCGTGGAAGAAAAATTGATTCCGGGGAAAATGGAAGGAGGCCTTCCTTTAATTGATCTGGTGGGACAAAAATACGATTTAACCCGTCCGAAAGAATATTTTTACTCGCTGATTGCCATTGCTGAAAAAAGGCTGCCGGCGGAAGCGCACAAATTTCTGGATGTGATCAAAGATGAACAATT
>JAJFTS010000239.1 GCA_021372815.1 Deltaproteobacteria bacterium
ATCAAAGAGGTCAAAGAATTGAATAAGGCCAAAAGGCCTGTTTTGATCGGAACGATTTCAATTGAGAAGTCGGAGATGTTGAGTAAACATTTAACCCGTTCAGGAATTAAACACCACGTTCTCAACGCGAAAAATCATGAAAAGGAAGCCGAGATCGTGGCGCAGGCCGGCCAGCCGGGTATGGTCACCATATCCACCAACATGGCGGGACGCGGCACGGATATAAAGTTGGGAGAGGGCGTAGCAGAACTGGGAGGCCTGCATATTCTGGGTACCGAACGCCATGAAAGCCGCCGCATTGATAATCAGTTAAGAGGACGGTCCGGCCGTCAGGGAGATAAAGGCTCTTCCAGATTTTATCTTTCTCTGGAGGATGATTTGTTGCGCATCTTCGGGGCGGAGAGAATATCCGGAATCATGGATAAAATCGGTATTGAAGAGGACCAGCCCATCGAGCATAAATATATTTCCCGCGCCATAGAAAATGCCCAGAAACGGGTTGAAGGACAGAACTTTGATATTCGTAAGCATCTTCTGGATTATGATGACGTCATGAATCGCCAGCGAAAGGTGATCTACGAACAGCGAAGAAAAGTTTTACGCGGCGATAATTTATGGGCGGATGCCGAAGAAATGGTCGGGGAAATCGTAGATGATATTTTATCCGAATTCGTTGATGAGAAAGGAAATAAAGAGGAAATTAACTTTAAAGGACTGGAAGACGCTTTACTGAAGCAGTTCAACTTAAAATTTGATCTTGTTGGTTCCGATAACGCCGCTTCTGATCAGTCGTCCCTTCGTGAATTTATAATTCAAGGCGTTCAAAATCTGTTGCGTAATAAAGAAAATGAGTTCGGCAAAGAACTTATGGATTATCTGATGAAAGTGATCATGCTGCAGGCGATCGATACTCAATGGAAAGAGCATCTGCTGGCCATGGATCATTTAAGAGAGGGAATAGGATTACGCGGTTACGCTCAGAAAGATCCGGTGCGGGAATATCAGCGCGAAGGCTATGAAATGTTCATGGAAATGATTGCCCGCGTTAAAATGGATGTACTGGAAAAATTATGCCTGATTAGAATTCAACGAGAAGAAGAAGTGGAAGAAATAAGACAGAAGCAAAAACAGGATTATATTATGAGCAGGGGGGAGGATACTCCTGAAAAAAAGACGGTTAAACATGAAGGCGAGAAGATCGGACGGAATGATCCCTGCCCCTGCGGAAGCGGCAAGAAATATAAAAAATGTTGCGGTGCTTAAGTTATTCAAAGGGGAGCTAATTCATGATTAAAAACAAGACGATAATCAGCGTACCCGGTTTTCTGGCCAATGGTATATCCGTCGGAATTAAAAAATCAAACCAAAAAGACCTGGGTTTGATCTATTCCACAATACCGGCGAAAGTAGCCGCTGTTTTTACGAAAAACACCTTTAAGGCGGCGCCTCTTCTGATTAATGAAGAACGTGTCAAGAAAGGAATGGCCCAGACTATTGTCACCAACAGCGGTTGTGCCAATGCCGCAACAGGCAGAGAAGGTTACCGTGACGCCCTGATCATTTCCGATGCACTGTCAAAACAGTTAAAAATAAGAGAAGAACTTATATTGTTGGGATCTACGGGAGTAATCGGAACGAGACTGCCTGTGAAAAAGATAGAAGGCGGCATTGGGAAGCTGGTTAAAGGATTGAGCGAGACGGGCATTGAAGATGCTGAAACGGCGATGATGACAACGGATAAATATCCCAAAATCGCCATTAGAAAAGGAGTCGTCGGGGCAAAAGATGTTACAATCTGCGGCATAGCCAAAGGCGCCGGGATGATCGAACCGAACATGGCCACTCTTTTGACTTATGTCATGACGGATGCCTTTATTGATTCTAAAGCTCTCAATACGGTATTCCATCAGGCGATCAATTCCACTTTCAATTCCATCAGCATTGACGGTTGCATGAGCACCAACGACATGGCGATTATTCTGGCCAACGGTTTGGCTCGCAACAATCCGTTGGAAAAGGTTCAGGCGCGCCTGCAGCGTTTTCGGGATATGCTTACGGATGTTTTAATGGAGCTTTCTCAGGCCGTTGTTAAAGACGGCGAAGGCGCTACAAAATTTATTTCCATAACGGTGAAAGGCGCAAAATCCAAGTCCGAAGCGAGATGCGCCGCATATTCCATTGCTAATTCCAATCTGGTTAAGACGGCTTTTTTCGGGGAAGATCCGAATTGGGGCAGAATAATTGCCGCGCTTGGTGCTTCCGGAGTCTACATGGAAAAGGAAAAAATAAGTCTGAACATAGGCAATCTACCGGTATTTTTACAGAATTCGCCTGTGAATATTAATGAAAATAAGTTAAAAGAAGTATTTCAGAAAGATCGCATTGATGTTGAGGTCGATTTGGGCGCGGGGGATAAATCCTATTATGTCTATACCTCGGACCTTTCTTACGATTACGTGAAAATCAACGCTGAATACTCAACTTAAACAATGCATTATATCTGTTGGTTTTAAAAAGTTATTTAAACTTGATTATTTTAGTCGTTTATGTTAATTGCCGCCGGATAAAATTCACACATCCTTGGATTGCCGGTATGTTGCTTTGAAATAAGTTTGCCGGGCAAGTTGAAAAGGATGGAGGAAAAAACAAAAAAGGAGATAAATATGTCAGTAATTTCAATGAAACTTTTACTGGAAGCCGGTGTCCATTTCGGACATCAGACAAACAAATGGAATCCCAAGATGAAACCATACATCTTCGGGGCGCGAAACAACATTTACATTATTGATTTACAGCAGACGGTCGGACTCTTTCAATCGGCGTATAACTTTGTTATTGATACCGCCAGCGAGGGCAAAGAGATTCTTTTTGTCGGGACAAAAAAGCAATCGCAGGAAGCTATTAAGGAAGAAGCGGTGCGTTGCGGCATGCCGTACGTCAATCAGCGCTGGCTGGGCGGGATGCTCACAAATTTCGTTACGATTAAGAAAAGCATAGACCGTTTAAATACCTTAACGGACATGTTCAATGATGATTCCATTAAAGCTTTTCCTAAAAAAGAAATAACGAAACTGCAGAAAGAAAAGGAAAAACTGGAAAATGTTCTAGGTGGAATCAGAAACATGAAAACATTGCCGGCGGCGGTATTTATTGTAGATCCCAGCAAGGAGCACATAACGGTTAACGAAGCTAAGAAATTAAAAATTCCGATAGTGGCCATCGTCGATACAAATTGCAATCCCGACAACATTGATTACGTCATTCCGGGAAACGACGATGCCATCAGGGCCATTAAATTGTTCACCTCTAAATTTGCCGATGCCGTTCTGGAGGGTAAAAAACGGTTTGAAGAAAAGCTGGCGGCTGAATCGAACAAGGAAGCGGATGTGGTTGTGGAAGAAAAACCGGTGGAATCGGACGTTCCGGAAAGCCTTGCCAATGATGATAATGTCGATAAATCGGGAGTATATGCCGAATAATCAGAATCTGTTCTGTATTTATTAAAGTATTTTAAGGGAGAAAAGTAAAAATGGAAATAACTTCAACAATGGTCAAAGAATTGAGAACAAAAACCGGCGCAGGCATGATGGATTGCAAAGAGGCGCTTGCGGCGGCGGATGGTGATTTCGAAAAAGCGATTGATTTTCTGAGAAAGAAAGGTCTTTCCGCAGCCACCAAAAGATCATCCAAAGCTGCCAAAGACGGAACAATCGCATCCTATATACATATGGGCGGTAAAATCGGTGTGATGGTTGAAGTCAATTGTGAAACTGATTTCGTGGCCAAAACGGAAGATTTTCAGACAATGGCCAGAGATATTGCCATGCACGTTGCCGCGTCCAATCCTTTGTATGTACGGCCGGAAGAAATTCCGGAAGTGGCTTTGGAAAGAGAGAAGGAAATTTACCGCAGTCAGTTGCGCGAAGAAAAGAAACCGGAAAAAATATGGGATAAGATCATCGAAGGCAAACTTAAAAAATATTATGAAGATGTCTGCCTGACCGAACAGAAATTTATTAAGAATACGGATATTACCGTAGGAACGCTGATCAACAATATGATTGCGAAAACCGGGGAAAACATTATCCTCCGTCGTTTTGCCCGTTTTCAACTGGGTGAGGAAATAAAGCAATAATGAAAGTTAAGCAAAAAACTGCTTACAAAAGAATTCTTTTGAAACTCAGCGGTGAAGCCCTTTTGGGAAAACAGTCTACAGGCGTTGATCCCGAAGTGGCTAATTACATCGCTGATGAAATAAAATCTCTTTCAAATATGGGTGTTCAGTTAGGAATTGTAATCGGCGGAGGCAATATTTTTCGCGGTATTGAGGCCAGCGCCAAAGGGATGGATCGTACGACTGCCGATTACATGGGAATGCTGGCGACCGTCATCAACAGTCTGGCTCTTCAGAGTGCACTCGAGGAAAGGGGGCTTTCCACGCGTGTGCAATCTTCTATCGAGATGCGGGAAATAGCTGAGCCATTTATTCAGAGAAGAGCAGTCCGTCATCTGGAAAAAGGAAGAATCGTAATATTTGCCGGTGGAACGGGGAATCCCTATTTTTCAACAGATACGGCGGCAGCACTGAGAGCAGTGGAAATGCATGCCGACGTGATTATGAAAGCGACAAAAGTCGATGGCGTTTATAATGCTGATCCGGTTAAGGATGGAACAGCGGTAATGTTTAAAAAAATAAGTTATATCGATATCTTGACGAAAAACCTTAAAGTAATGGATGCAACAGCGATATCGCTTTGCCGGGACAATTTACTGCCGATTATTGTCTTCAACATGCAGAAGAAGGGTAATATTCGCAAGGCAATTTGCGGACAAAAAATTGGTACATACGTAGGAGAATGATATGAACGAATCCGTTTTTCAGAAGTTTAAGGAAGAGATGGAGAAAACGATAGCCGGTTTAAGCAAATCTTTCAGCAGAGTGAGAACCGGCAGAGCATCAATTGCATTATTGGATGGAATCAAAGTTGATTATTACGGTACGCCTACACCCATTTCTCAGGCAGCCAATGTTTCCGTTCCCGAAAGCCGTTTGATTCTTATTGTTCCCTGGGATGTATCAATTATTGGCGCTATTGAAAAAGCTATTCAAAAATCGGATTTAGGCTTGACTCCTTCCAATGATGGAAAAGTTATACGTCTTTCCATTCCTCAGTTAACAGAGGAGAGACGAAAGGAGATTGCCAAGACGGTTAAAAAGATGGCTGAAGAAGGAAAAATAAAATTGCGTAACTCGCGCAGAGACGCCAACGAAGAATTGAAAGCTTTGAAGAAGAACAATAAAATATCTGAAGATGAACTTTTTACCGCACAGGAAGAAGTACAAAAGTTGACGGATCAGTTTATCGAGAAAACCGACAAAATTCTCACAGCCAAAGAAAAAGAAATCATGGAAATATAAGCCGGATTTCATATAATCAAAAAACAAATGGGGAGTCTGACTCCCCATTTGTTTTTCTGCTGGTTTGATTGAATACTTTGTTATATAAACTTCCTAACCTTGAAATATTATCCTGTTGAAAAAAAATAGTCTGTCGATTAGAGTATAAAAATAAATCAGGAGTGCGTTTTGTGACAAAAATTGATTTAAATAAATTACCCCGGCATATAGCCATCATTATGGATGGTAATGGCCGCTGGGCGCAACAACATACAATTGGCCGAATAAGAGGCCATAAAAAAGGCGCCGAATCCGTAAGAACCGTTGTCCGTGCGTGTCGTGAAATAGGTATAAAGTATTTAACACTTTTTGCCTTTTCCCAAGAAAACTGGGAGCGTCCCGAAAATGAAGTTAAGGCTCTGATGCTTTTACTGGAAGAGTATTTAACCAAAGAGATAGAAGAACTGCAGGAACAGGGGATCAGACTTGTAACAATCGGAGAAACAGGACTGTTGAATTCGTCGGTGAGGGAGAAACTCCAGCGGGCAAAAGAAACCACCGCAAAAAACGATAAGATGATTCTCAACCTGGCTTTGAGCTATGGAGGGAGAGATGAAATTATCCATGCGGTAAAAAAAATAATTGATGATAAGGAAAAGGGTAAAGTTGATATAAACAAGATTACCAAGGATGATTTTAGTAATTATTTATATACTTCAGGAATGCCTGATCCGGATTTATTAATTCGAACCAGCGGTGAATACCGTATCAGTAATTTTTTGCTCTGGCAGACGGCTTATACGGAACTCTATTTTACGAATGTTTTATGGCCGGATTTTACAAAGGATGATCTTTTGAAGGCAATTGCCAGCTATCAGCAGAGGGAAAGACGTTTCGGTCTGACCAGTGAACAATTGAAGGAAAAACTCACTTCCGAATGATTATAATTAAAAATAAAAGGTTCATATCAGATGATTAAAACAAATAATTCTTACGTCAAACGGTGGCTGACAGGGATCATCATTGTGCCCGTACTGCTGATGGTTATTTTGTTCGGCTCGCAAACCCTGTTTGCTGCATTAGTTATTGTGTTCATTCTGGGAGGCGTTTGGGAATATAATAACATTGTTTTCGGAAAAGGTTTTTTGCCGGAGAAAATCGAAAGTTTAATTTTTTCGATAATGATTCCGTTATTTGTTCTTCTGGGCAATAGTCAACATCTGATTGCTTTGCTTTCCCTGGCTGTAATGCTTGCGTTTATTTTATTTATCGGGTCCATAAAACAATCAACCTTTGATTTTCTTTCCGTGGCCAAGGTTATTTTCGGGATAATGTACATTCCCTTCCTGATGTCGTATTTCATCGCTTTGCGAATGCTGGAAAAAGGAGTTTTGTGGATATTGTTTGTCCTGGTTCTTGCCTTTGCCGGTGATACGGTCGCTTTATACACAGGCAAGTATTTCGGGAAACATAAACTGGTTCCTTTAATCAGTCCGGGCAAAACCGTGGAAGGATTGATCGGGTTGGTCCTGGGTAGCACAGTCGCCTGTTTGATTTTCAGTTATTATTTATTTCCGGAAATACCGGCCGCGCACGTGGTCATTCTTGCTTTTGTCGGCGGTATTATCGGACAACTGGGGGATATCTGTGAATCAGCAATCAAAAGAGGTTACGGTCTCAAGGACGCCGGTTCGATTCTCCCCGGTCATGGAGGCATTCTTGATCGTTTGGATTGCCTGATTTTCATAGCGCCTTTTGTTTACTACTACCGGATATTTGTGATTAAATAAATGAAGAAAATAACAATATTGGGTTCAACAGGTTCAATCGGAGTAAGCGCCCTGGATGTTATTGAAAAAAATCCGGAACTTTTTCAGGTCGTGGCCCTGTCCGCCGGGAACAATATAAGATTACTCAAAAAGCAAATAGAAAAATTTAATCCTCGTGTTGTTGCGGTAGCCAATAAAGATCACGCAGTGAAGTTGCGTGAAACCTTAAACGTCAAAAATAAGATTAAGGTTTTTTTCGGTGAAGAAGGTTTAAAGGAAATTGCCGCTTTCCCCGCCGCAGATATTGTTATTTCCGCTATATCCGGTTCAGCCGGTTTAATACCGACCATTGCGGCAATTGAGGCCGGGAAGGATATCGCTCTGGCCAATAAAGAAACAATGGTTCTGGCCGGAGAAATAGTGACGGTAATGTCCTGTAAAAAGGGAATCAAAATTATTCCTGTAGACAGTGAGCACAGCGCAATATTCCAATGTTTGGAAGGAAGTAAGCGGGAAAATTTGCGGCGAATAATTTTAACGGCTTCAGGCGGTCCGTTTCTCAATTTTACGGAAAATCAAATAAAAAAAGTAACTCTGAATCAGGCATTACGTCACCCCAGGTGGAAAATGGGGAAAAAAATAACCATAGATTCCGCTTCGATGATGAATAAAGGATTGGAAGTGATTGAGGCGAAATGGTTATTCAACGTGAACATCAGCGACATAGATGTTGTGATTCATCCCCAGAGTATCGTTCATTCCATAGTTGAATTTGTTGACGGCGCATATCTCGCGCAGATGGGAGTGCCTGATATGAAAATACCCATCGCGTATGCCTTGACTTATCCTGAAAGGATTTATAATGATCTTCCGGCATTGAATCTTATAAAAGCAAAAAATCTGGAATTTTATAAGCCGGATGTAAAAAAATTTCCCTGTCTGAAAATAGCCCGCGAGGCGGGCATTTGCGGCGGCACAGCTCCGGCTGTGCTGAATGCAGCGGATGAGGTTGCCGTATCGGCGTTTATGCAAAAAAAGATTCGTTTCAGTGATTTGCCGCGTATTATAGAAAAAGTTCTGATTATTCATAAAGTAATTTACAATCCTTCACTGGAAAATATTATACAAGCCGATTTATGGGCCAGGAGAGAAACTGAAAAAATAATAGAAAGGATGGTATTGTGATCACTTTAATATCTTTTATCGTTTTGCTGGGGATTCTTATTTTTGTCCATGAATTGGGTCATTTTCTGGCGGCCAGAATGACAGGAGTGGGTGTTCTTAAATTTTCACTTGGTTTCGGGCCGAAGATTTTCGGAAAAAAAATAGGGGAGACGGAGTATGTACTTTCCTGGATTCCGCTGGGCGGGTTTGTCAAACTTATGGGTGAATCAGGCAGCGAAGAATTATCTCCCGAAGATGAGAAACGTTCCTTCAGCAAACAATCAGTCTGGAAAAGAATGCTGATCGTTTTCGCAGGGCCCGCGTTCAACTTTTTGCTGGCTATTTTTATATTTATCATTGTCTTGATATACGGTTTGCCGAGCCTGACATCGGAAGTGGGGGATGTAAAACCGGATTCCGCCGCTTTTGCATCGGGTATGATAAAGGGCGATAAAATTATATCCATGGCCGGTCAGAAAGTAGTTTACTGGGAAGACATCAGGGAAATAATAGCCGATACCAAAGACAAACAGATTGAAGTGATTGTGGAAAGACAGGGAGTGGAAAAAAATCTCCTGATTCAACCGAGACTGTCCCAAACAAAGAATATATTCGGTGAAGACGTGCCTGCTTATCTTATAGGCATTTCTCCTTCCGAAAAAACGGTTATCGAAAAAAGAAATCCCTGGGATGCGATACTCTCCTCCATATACAAAACATGGGAGATCAGTAAGTTAACGGTCATTTCGGTGGTCAAAATATTTGAAGGTGTTATTTCACCGAAAACTCTGGGCGGCCCCATCTTTATCGCTCAGGTAGCAGGGGCCCAGGTGAAGGAAGGCATTATCCCGTTTATTCTTTTCATGGCCATATTGTCCATCAATCTGGGTGTAATTAACCTTTTCCCTATCCCTGTTCTTGACGGCGGACATATCTTTTTCTATCTTGTTGAAATCGTGATTAGAAGAGAAATCAGCGTAAAGGTGAAAGAAATATCCCAGCAGGTTGGTTTTGTGATTTTAATCATGCTGATGCTTTTTGTTATTTTCATCGATATTGAAAGACTGAATATAAAAATTATAAACGACATTTTAAAAATATTTAAATAATCTATGCTGACCTTAGCTTTCGATAGTTCTTCCAAGACAACTTCTGTTGCCTTGTTGAAGGATGAACACATTATATATGATGTGCTTATCAATGTTGCTTTAAATCATTCGGAAGTGCTGATGCCGGCAATCGATCAGGCCTGTATTCGAACAGGAATAAAAATTGACGAAATTGATTTATTTGCCTGCACCCTGGGTCCCGGATCGTTTACGGGTTTGCGTATCGGAGCCAGCACTCTCAAGGGATTTATGCTGGCCACGGGAAAACCGGCAGTGGGAATATCTTCTCTTGCTGCGCTTGCTTTAAACACAGGCGTAAGTTCAAAAATAATTTGTTCTGTAATGGACGCCGGACGGGGACAGGTTTATGTCGCGAATTTTCATTATAAAGACAACCGTATTCTGATGCAGATCGGTGAAGATCAGGTTTTAAATCCCTTGGAAATAAGACAAGATAAAGACAAAGAAGTGATTTTCGTCGGCGATGGGGCCGTTAAATATTCGGATGTAATCAGGGGTAATCAAAGTGCCGCTGTCGTCTTCCCCCATCAACAATATATCCGGGCGTCATCTGTCGGTGTTTTAGCAATTGAAAAATATAAACGAAATGAGTTGCTGGATGCTCAGACGTTTGTTCCCCTTTACCTGCGCTCGGCTGATGCGCTTGTCAAAAAACCCTTGTTTAATAATTAATGTTTTTTCAGCATTAAGACATTTTGATTTTATTTAAGAGATCCCAAACCTTCTTATTGTTGGGATTCTGAGCGAGGACAATCTGAAGCCGTTCTATGATATCGTCAAGTTTTACAATATTGGGATTGGTTAGGAATAACGAGAAATAGGCATTGGCCAGATTAAAATTGGTTTCTTCGTGAAGAGGGTTGACTTTGAGGGCTTTGCGATAAGTAAAGATAGCCTGAAGAAAATTACGGGTTATTTCATATACTGATCCCAGATCATTCCAGGCATCCGTGTTTCCCGGCTCGAGTTTTAAAACATTTTGAAAATTTTTTAAGGCACCGGCATAATCTCCATCCTGGAAATTGATTCTGCCCAATTTGTGAAGGGCTTTGGTGTGTCGGGGATTGATCTTAATAATATTTTCATATTCTTCCGCTGCTTCATCGTACATATCATGCCTGTCATACAGAGCGGCTAAACAAAAACGAGGTTCAACGTCCTGAGGAGAGATTTCAATTGCCTGGGCGTATTGTTCTACCGAGCTGTGATAATCTCCCTGCATTTCGAATATATGTCCGATGTTGATCATCGCTTCAATGCAATCGGCTTTTACCTTCAGGGCTTTTTCGTAGCATTTTTTAGCAGAATCAAGCATGTCCATTTTTTCATAGACGTGCCCCAGATTGATGAATGTCTTGGGATTATACGGATCCAATTCCGTCATGAACTGAAAACACTTTAAGGCTGCATCGTAATCTTTGTTTTGCAGGTGAATGAAACCCCAGTTTACATAGTCTTCAGTAGAATGGAGATCGTTTTTAATATTATTTTTAGTTTGTTCAATGGTCATTTTATGATTGTCTGGATACACATTACAGATATTGACGGGCGTATTCTCTTAAATGAAAATTCTTTATCCACAATCTTCTAATCGTCACATAGCGCTTGTATTGGAACGGATGTTGAATTTCTTTAAAATAACATTTTTAACATCGAACCATAATGAAACAGGGTCGGCAAGCGATGAATGTGTTAAGCTTGGATTTTCTTTCAGTATTTGCGCTGACCAATACCCCGCCAATTTATTTTTATTTTCTGGCGTTGCCAACTGCGCTTGTTTTATAACATGTGCAGGGATGGTCAATTTTATCGTCTGTTGGCCGATTAATACATCTTCATAAATTTCATTATCCTCTTTTATCAGCTGTCCTTCAGTTGCAGCTTCTTCCCGTTGGTGGGCAACGGGTGTTGCAATATTTCTTGCCGCCGGTGCATCCTGGCTGGGAACGTAATTAGCAGAAGGTTTTGCCAAAGGTACCGTTCTCGGCGGAACAGGAACAGCTTCTTCTCTGCGTGGAGGAACAGATGCTACGGGAGCAGGTCTTGGTGCGACCATTCTTGGTGCAACAGGTCTGATTTCTTCCATTTGAGAAGGAACAGGCCCGGGCATAGGTGGTTCCGGCATAGCGGTTCTCGGTGGAACAGGAACAGTTTCTTCTCTGCGCGGAGGAACAGGTGCTATAGGCTCAGGTCCCGGTGCGACCATTCTTGGTGCAACAGGTCTGATTCCTTCCATTTGAGAAGGAACGGGACTGGGCACAGGCGGTTGGGGCATAGCCGTTCTGGGAGGAACAGGCTTGAGTTCTTCCATTTGAGGATGAATAGGTCTCGGGATGGACACTCTCGGTTGAACCGGAATAGCAGCTTCTTCCCATTGCGGAGTAAGAGGTTCCACGGATGGCGGTTCCGGCGCGGCCATTCTGGGAGGAGCAGGTCTGAGTTCTTCCATTTGAGGAATAGGCCTCGGGATAGACACTCTGGGTTGAACCGGAGCAGCTTCTTCCCTTTGCGGAATAACGGGCTCTATAGCAGGCGGTTCCGGCGTGGCCGTTCTGGGAGGAACAGGCTTGATTTCTTCCATTTGAGGATGAATAGGTCTCGGGATAGACACTCTCGGTTGAACCGGAGCAGCTTCTTCCCTTTGTGGAGTAGCAGGATTCACAGACGGCGGTTCCGGCGCGGCCATTCTGGGAGGAGCAGGCCTGAGTTCTTCCATTTGAGGATGAGTGGGTCTTGGAATAGACATTCTGGGTTGAACGGGAGAAGGTTCTTCCCATTTTGGAGGAACGGGTGCTTTGGGAGCAGGGACCTCTTCTATGGGAGTTGCCGCTCTGGGTGCTTTCGGTATTTTTTTAGATTCTGTTTCTTTAATCTTTTTCTCCGGCAGTTCCGGTTCCGGACGTCTTTGCGGCTTGCTGGTTTTTCCTAATTTTTGGAAACGATCGGCGATTGCCTCGGCAACTTCACCCGATATGGTTTTAAATTCGTTTGTTTCGCCCGCCTTCATACAAAGCTTGCATATCTTGTTAATCAGACGAGGTATGCCATGTTCGGAAAACTCCCAAATTACAGGGATGGCATCATCTTCAAATATTTTTCTTTCTGTACCGGCGATCCGTAGTCTGGATTCAATATAATCTCTCACCGCTTCCTGCGACGGCAGTTTTTCCAAATGGCCATACGTGCCTATCCTTTGAAACAGATTGGCCCGTTTAGGATGTTCTAATGTCTTGGCAAATTCCATCTGGCCGACAAGAAGCAGGGTGAAAAGATTGCGCTCATCATCCTGCATATTGGTTAAAAGCCGCAAATCATCCAGATTAGAGGGCGACAAGACATTCGCTTCATCAATGACGATGACAATTTTCTTGCCCTGGTCGGCCGTTTCAAATAAAAGGTTATTAAATATTTCCAGCAAATCAACTTTCTTCTTTTCCATGCATTGTTTGCCGGTGATCTGACCGATAATTTCCCTTAAAAGCTGAATGAAAGACAGCGCGGGGTTGGTGATCAAGGCCACCTTGTATTTATCCGGTTCCAGGGAATCTATAATTACGCGCAGAGAAAGAGTTTTGCCCAGGCCTACTTCACCAACAATAACGGTGAGACATTCATTGCCTTCTTTAATGGCGAAAATTGTTTCAGAAATAACATTTTCCATCGATTCATGGCAATCCACATACATTGAAGCGTCAGGAACATTGTCGAAAGGTGGCTTTGTTAAATTCCAATAATCGCAATACATCTTTCTTCTCCTAGTAAACTATTATAAAAAATATAAAGTTTATCCTTCAATAAGTATTAATAATCCAAAAAAATCATTGTTTATTATCAAATGGAGCGAATTCGGCATCATTGCTCAAATACTCCAGTATGTCTTCGAGCAAAAAGCGCCTCATTCTTCCCAGTTTATAACTTTTAATTCTATTTTCATGGATGATTTTTTGTAAGAAACTGCGGCTGACCTGCAACATCTGGCAAACTTGATTAGGTGCCAGCATTCTCACCAGCATAGAATCACT
>JAJFTS010000253.1 GCA_021372815.1 Deltaproteobacteria bacterium
GGATAACCTATTGAAAACTGAAAATATCAAAAAATTGCCCAGAGAAGGCCTGAATAAGATTTTGATTCGCGGCACCAACTGGATTGGTGATGCCATCCTGACGCTGCCGGCCGTGGCAGCCGTGCGCGCCACTTATCCGAAAGCCCATATTGCCATGCTGGTCAAACCATGGGTGGCCGATATTTACAGACTTTTTTCCGATCTTGATGAGATCATCATCTACGAAAATAAATTTGATAATCCGGCCGGCGTGTTGCGGCTGGGCCGGACTCTCAAACAAAAAAAATTTGACGCGGCGATACTTCTGCAGAACGCTATTGAAGCCGCGATTATCGCGCTGGCGGCAGGAATACCGCTGCGCGCCGGCTACGATTCCGATGCCCGCGGTCTTCTGCTGACCCATCCTGTGCGGCGTACCAGGGAAGTAAAAAAAGTTCATCAGACTGATTATTATCTGGAAATGGTCAAGGCGCTGGGATGTATGTCCGTTCCCAAAGAAATGCACATGGAGACAAAAATAAATGTTCTGGAGGCCCGGAATATTTTGAGCAAGTTTGTTCCCGACGCCGATAAGGCCATCATCGGCATCGCTCCCGGCGCCACTTACGGGCCGGCGAAAAAATGGTTCCCCGAGAGGTTTGCCGAAGTTGCGGACAGGCTTGCCCAAAAATTTTCCGCGCAGGTCATCGTCATGGGCGGCAAGAGCGATGATGAAACGGCGCGGGAAGTGCAAAAGACGGCGGAGTCGAAACTCATCAATCTTGCCGGCAAAACAACGCTGCGGGAAGCGATTTATCTGATTTCCCGGTGCCGCCTGTTTATCAGCAACGATTCCGGATTAATGCATGTGGCGGGCGCATTGAATGTTCCCACCATTGCCGTTTTCGGTTCAACCAATCCCACAACGACTTCTCCCGTAGGCAGAAATTCGGTGATCGTCCGCCACGATGTGCCGTGCAGTCCCTGTCTTAAGAAAACCTGCCCCACGGATTTTCGTTGCATGAGACTTGTTTCTGTGGAAGATGTTTTAAAGGTTGCTCATAATTTACTTCAGGATAAAAACGGATAGGGATCGATGAAAAAAAACAAGGCTGTTTTTCTGGACAGAGACGGAACCATTAATGAGGAAGTCGGCTATCTGGATAGTCTGGATAAGCTCAAAATTATTCCCTGCGCTTACGAGGCGATCAGACTCGTCAATGAAAGCGGTATGAAGGTGGTGGTCATTTCCAATCAGGCCGGCGTGGCCCGAGGATTGTTTACGGAAGCATTCGTACAAAAGACTAATAATTACCTGCAGGAAATCATGAGCCGGCAGAAAGCATACATCAATCATTTCTACTATTGCCCGCATCATCCCACGGAAGGAACGGGGCCTTACCGCCGGATTTGTGCCTGCCGTAAACCGGCGCCGGGCATGCTGCTTCAGGCGGCGCAGGATTTAAATATCGATTTGACAAAATCTTATCTGATTGGAGACAGATTTAACGATATGGAGGCGGCGAAAAAAGCCGGTGCCAAGGGAATTCTGGTGAAAACAGGGTACGGCGGGCAATTACTGCAGAATGGCGGTCCGGACAGGGCGACGCCGGAAAATAAACCTGATTTTATCGCTGCGGATATTCTGGACGCCGTCAAATGGATCCTGAAGGACAGAGCGTGAACATATTAATTGTAAAACTCAGCGCAATAGGCGATGTGATTCACACCCTGCCGTCTCTGGCCGCACTGCGCGGTCTTTACCCCGACGCGCACATTACCTGGGTGGTGGAAGAAGCGGCCGCCGGTTTGGTGAGGAATCATCCTTATCTGGATGAGGTTCTGGTTTCACGGCGCAAAAAATGGAGCGCTGATGTGCGCCGCGGCCGAATCAGGCAGACTTTTGGAGAAATAAATTCTTTCATCCGGACTTTGCGGCAGCGCCGTTATGATCTGGTGATTGATTTTCATGGCCTTTTCAAAAGCTCGGTCATTGTATTTCTGAGTCGGGGAAAAAGAAAACTGGGTTATGATTCCTGGCAGGAATTAAGCGGTTTGTTTCTTAATGAGAAAATCCCCGAAGATATGCACAAACACGCGGTTGACCGCTATCTGGATTTTCCCCGTTATCTGGGAGCCGGGAAAGACCAGGCGCAGTTTATTTTGCCTTCCAGTAAAGAAGCGGAAGAAAAAGCGAAGCTCCTGTTGAATAAATATAATCTGGAAGATAAAAAATTCATTGCTGTTAATCCGGTCGCTCTGTGGGAAACGAAACTCTGGAGCGATGAAAAATTCGCTGTTTTGGCCGACTTGATTATTGATCAGCTGCAAATGAAAGTGGTATTTACCGGCGGCGAAAAAGGGCCGCTGGAAAAAATAACTTCATTAATGACTAAAGAAAGTGTAAATATCGGAGGCCAAACATCTTTATCGGAGCTGGCTTTGATATACAAAAAAGCGCGGTTGGTGATATCGACCGATTCCGGTCCCATGCATCTGGCCGCAGCAGCGGGGACGCCGGTCATTGCTCTTTTCGGACCGACCGACCCGGCAAGAACAGGCCCTTATGGTTGGGGCCATGAGGTCATAAGGGCCGGTGTCGACTGCAGCCCCTGCTTTTTGAAAAAGTGTCCGACAAAAAAATGCATGGCGGATATTTTACCCCAACGGGTTTTTGACGCCGTGAAAAAAATGATCAAGGAGTGACAAGTGCCTTTAAATAAACAACTTTTAGAAATTTTAATCTGTCCTCAATGTCGCGGGAAGGTTCGCCTTGATGAAAAGTTAAACGGCATAATTTGCGATAAGTGTAAATTGCTCTATGAAATAAAAAACGATATCCCGGTCATGCTGGTGGAAGAGGCGAAAAAAATTTCATAATAAATCGGATTTTTCCTGTATTTGGCTTCAGGATAAATTCCTTCATTAATTTTTTTTGACGTGGAATAAAATTTCTTGACAGTTAACTTATATTAATATAATTTATTATTACACTTAGTTAGTAAAGGCTGTTGAAGCCCTACCTTGGAGCGTTTCAAATATTCAAATAGACAAGCCGAGACTTAATCCGTAATTACTAAAAATCTTAATTATCTTTATTTTGTTTCTTTTGAAATAAGGCAGTAATAACGAAGGTAAGCATGTAATATCAGGATTATTTTTGCATTGCCTGATTATAATTTAAAGCAAGGAAATATTTATGAACATCGAAGACATTAAACGATTGCCTATCAGCGAGCTAAACGACCTGGGCAAAAAGCTGAATGTTCCCGGCGCCAGTGGAATGCGACGCCAGGAATTAATTTTTGCTATTTTACAGACACAGGCGGAACAAAACGGTGTGATTTCCGGATCCGGTGTACTGGAAATTTTACCCGACGGATTCGGTTTTTTGCGGGCCGTTGATTACAACTACCTGCCCAGTCCCGACGATATTTATATTTCACCTTCGCAAATCAGAAGATTCAATTTGAAAACGGGTGATACAATTTCCGGTGAAGTCCGTCCCCCGAAAGAAGGAGAAAAATATTTCGCTCTTTTAAAGGTTGACACGGTCAATATGGAGAGCCCGGAACAGGCTCGCGACAAAATTCTTTTTGATAATTTAACGCCTCTTTATCCTCTGGAAAAATTAAATCTGGAATACGATCCTAAAAATTATTCGACCAGAACCCTTGATTTATTTGCGCCTATCGGCAAGGGGCAGCGTGCGTTGATCGTTTCTCCGCCGCGTGCCGGGAAAACGGTTCTGTTGCAGGATATTGCCCACAGCATTACCGCCAATCACCCCGAAGTGGTTTTGATGGTTCTTTTAATTGACGAGCGTCCGGAAGAAGTCACCGATATGCAGCGCAGTGTAGCCGGTGAGGTTATCTCGTCCACCTTTGACGAACCGGCAACCTGCCATGTTCAGGTGGCGGAAATGGTGATTGAAAAAGCCAAGCGTCTTGTCGAACATAAAAAAGATGTGGTTATTTTGTTAGACAGCATTACGCGTCTGGCGCGGGCGTATAATACGGTCGTGCCTCCCAGCGGGAAAGTTCTTTCCGGCGGCGTCGATTCCAACGCCCTGCATAAGCCCAAACGCTTTTTCGGTGCGGCCAGAAATATTGAAAACGGCGGCAGTCTGACGATCATTTCCACGGCATTGATTGATACCGGCAGCAGGATGGATGAAGTCATTTTCGAAGAATTCAAAGGAACAGGCAATATGGAACTGCATCTGGATCGCCGTATTGCCGATCGCAGAATTTTCCCCGCTTTCGACCTGATCCGTTCCGGAACCAGAAAAGAAGAATTACTGATTCCCAAGAACAACCTCAATCGGGTCTGGATATTGCGCAGGTTGCTGCAGGAAATGAATCCCGTCGATGCTATGGAATTTATCATCGGTAAAATCAAAAAGACGGAAAACAATCAGGAATTTCTGGATTCCATGAACGCTTAACCGTAAAAAACAGGTTTTGTGTTTTTGCTTGAATTTTTGCCGCATATATTGTAAAGCAGCCGAACACTTTTAAGAAAAGTAAAAAAACATTAATAATTAATTGTAGATAAACCCAGGGAGGAAAAGAGAAAAGACATGAAAGAAGGAATTCATCCGGAATATAAGGAAACAACCATTACCTGTGTATGCGGTAATGTGATCAACACCAAATCGACAAAAAAAGACATCAAAACGGAAATTTGTTCCAACTGCCATCCCTTTATGACAGGCAAGCAGAGAGTTGTCGATACCGCCGGCCGCGTGGAAAGATTCAAGAAGAAATACGAAGCCAAAGCGGAAACGGCTCCGGCTAAAAAGACAAAAAAATAATCAGGCCGCTTTCCTTTGCTGGAAAAAAGATATTGGAATATTTCATGATGATGAAAATTCATCTTTTTTATGCCCGACCCGATTCAGTCGGTTGTTTTTGCTGCTCGAAACAGCAACCGCGCATTGAGGTGTGCGATTTTCTTTCCCTTTCCGAAGATTTTTTGAATGCCGCCCGGCGTCACCATTTGTAGGTGTCCTCCGAAAACGGAAGGAAACCTGCAAAAGGTATCTCTAAAACTACCTTGAACATTACTATATTTAATTTAAAGAGATAATTATGGATATTATACTGGATAAACTCCGCGATATTGAAATCCGTTACCGGGAACTGGAAGGGCAACTCAGCGATCCTAAAATCGTTGCCAAGCCGGGCATGTATCAGAAATATGCCAAGGAACACGCCGATTTGAGAGAGCTGGTGGAAACCATCCGCGAATATAACGGGGTCAGAAATCAGATAGAAGAATACCAGGGCGTCCTGGCGGAAAACGATGATGAATTGAAAGCCATCGTTAAGGAAGAAATGCCGCAATTAAAACAAAAGCAGGCCGAACTGGAAGAAAAGTTGAAAATACTGCTTTTGCCCAAAGATCCCAATGACAGTAAAAACGTTTTTCTGGAAATCAGAGCCGGAACGGGAGGCGATGAAGCCGGACTTTTTGCCGGAGATTTATTCCGCATGTACGCAAAGTACGCGGAATCTCAAGGCTGGCGTGTGGAAGTGGTGAGCAGTTCGCCCGCCGGCGGTGTCGGCGGCTTCAAGGAAGTTATCGCCCAGATTGAAGGCAGCGGGGCATACAGCCGCCTGAAATATGAAAGCGGCGTGCATCGCGTGCAGCGTGTTCCGGTGACGGAAGCTCAGGGCCGCATTCACACCTCGGCGGTGACCGTGGCGATTATGCCGGAAGCGGAAGAGGTCGAGATCAACATTGATCAGAATGATTTGCGGATTGACGTGTACCGTTCCACCGGCCACGGCGGCCAGAGTGTCAACACGACGGATTCCGCCGTTCGGATCACCCATTTGCCGACGGGACTGGTCGTCACCTGTCAGGATGAAAAATCGCAGCTTAAAAACAAAAACAAGGCCATGAAAGTTTTACGAGCCAGACTCCTGGATGCCGAAGTGCAGAGGCATAACGCCGAACAGGCGCAGGTACGCAAAAGTCAGGTGGGCAGCGGAGACCGCTCCGAACGTATCCGTACCTATAATTTTCCGCAGGGAAGAATAACCGATCACCGCATCAACCTTACCCGTTACGATCTGGATAGTTTTATCAACGGCAATATCGGCGCCATGATTGACGCTTTGGCGGCGCATTATCAGGCGGAATCCTTGAAGTAAGATAAGGCCATATGCCTGTAAAAAAGATTGCTGATTCGACGAAAAGAGAAGCAAGTAGGTCTGGACGGATAGTTGCACGATGTTACAGATTTACTTCACCTCGGGAAACGTATGCGAGATCGCTTTGTGGAAAACATCAGGATTGTCTTTGAACTTGCCGATGATCAGGTTGGCAAATTTCCACACGCTTAATCTGATTTCCCGTTTGTAAGCGTTTATTTTAAAAATTTCCGGAATTGCACCGAAGTCGTCGGAAATATGAAAAAAATATTTTAGCTGATTTTTTTTATCGATGTATTTTTTGGGCGTTCCCTGATGCTGAATTCCGTTGCGGTAAACAATCCAGAAATGATGGAAGTCTTCCTGATTTAGCCCTAAATCTTTTGCCGCGGCAATTTTGAATGTTTCATCATCTCTTTTTCCGTAAAGGGTATCTGTCAAAGCCCGGTAATACCTTTCGCATAAAAAGAGAGCGGCGGACAGGGCCAAAAAGCCGCCGTCGCCTTCCGGCAGTTCCTTGAGTTTTTCTATCGGCTGGACAAACCAGCCGTCGAACCGTTCCATGAGAGAAGC
>JAJFTS010000260.1 GCA_021372815.1 Deltaproteobacteria bacterium
GTCAAACCTTTCAGCGTCAGGGAAATCGGCGAGCGGATTTTAAGGTATTATGAAAAAATTGATCATGACAGAGCGTCGGCTGCGATTATTGCCTGCCAGCGGTATCTGGAGGAGATGGCCAGGGCCGCGTTTAAAAGCGAAGCGCCCGCCAAAGAGCCGCCCTTAAAAGAACCGGTTGAAAAGAAAGAGGAAAAGGCAGAGGAAAAAAAAGATGAGGTCAAGGAAGAAAGCAAGGCAGTGAATCAGGACACCAAAGACAAAAAGGAGAACGCCGACGAAAAAAAGGAATAGGACAGGACAGCCCGCTCTCCAGCGACTTGCGGCTGGGTTGATTGGGGCATACGTTCAGATAAAAATATTGCCTTTTGCCCGAAACCATCCGTTCCCTTACAGATGAATCATACCATTATAAACCTTGGAACTTGAATGGACTTGCTTTTTTGAATGAATCCACGGCGTCTCCCGCATAGGTTTCATGCTTTTCCAGAGAGAGTTTTTTAACGGAGGCCTTTTCACTGAAATCGATTTTTTTGAAATCCACCCAAATGACATTCGGGCTTAATACGTTTTCGAAAAAATAAACAAGGTTCTTCTGATCGGATACGGATCTCCAGCGGGTCGAAGAAATATTGGGTTCATTTTTTGAGGATATTCCAAAAGGCACGGAGCAATTCCGGATAACACTGAAAACACCGGCGAGGGCAATTCTGGCATCGCTTACCTGGGGTATTGCCTTGATATAAAAGGATGCCCGGACAAAGCGGTCCGCCGCGCGATTGGTTCCCGGGAGCATAATTGTTCCGGGGATTCCGCGCCAATACTCATTTAAGTCAAGCTGCTTGGTAAAGGTCGGGGAGTTTGTCATGACATTATAAGATCGATCGTGATTAATAACTAATTTTCCTCCGATATATTCAAAGATCGCATTATCGCCCGTTGCATCGGAAATCGATAAGTGCAGCGTAGCGAACCTATCCGTGCCGGGAATAAAATCCGAAACGATCACAAATTTTTCTTTTCTCAGTTCATCAACGGTCTCTTTTACGGAAGCGAAATTATCCAATACATACTGCACCCAGGCGGCAATCGTTAATCCTTTTCGTTTGCCGTCATACTTGGGATACTCGGATTCCGCCAACCATAAAATATTTGCTACCAATCCCTTCTCATTCATCCCGTCGGCAGTGGCATTATTATATGAACTTACGACAACGCTGCCATACCGGGATTTCCAGGTGATGGAATTGGGGCCTACTTCGCCATTTCTCTGCATTCCCCTCGGGAATATCCACATGTTGGGCTGTATTTCATCTTTCCAGTCCATAGACCTGGCAGTAATGATGGTATTCTCAGGACCCTGATACACAACGCGCGTACATGCCGTTGCATCTATGGTGAAAAGCAGATTCATGACAGCGCACAGTAATAATACGGATAGTTTCTTCATGGCGTTTTCCTCTCAGCAATTGTTGTATTCATCAGGTTGTCACTTTCACGGCTTTTTTTAACGCAGTATCCATTTCCTCACTTCTTTTCCCTGCCATCTTCACTGCGAACGGTCAAGCCATTTTTTCAATGGTGTTAATCATAAAAAAGGCGGTCGGATTATGCGCCTGTTTTTGCGCATAATCCGACCGCCTCGTGCCATCTTGAGTTACACCAAGTCATCCGGCGGTTGTGCCTCTGCCCCTTGGTCGCTTTCCCCTATTTTTTGCCCAGCGCTTCTTTGAGCTTGCTGCGGTTTTTAATGGCTTCGCCGACGCGGGTCAGAGCCTGCGAAATATCGTCGTTCGGTTTCCCCAGTATTCTATCGGACTGCCTGTAAAGAGACAGGGCGGCGTCCAGATCACCCCGGCTTTCCGCGCAGACACCCAGATTATAAAGCAGGGCGTAAGATTTGGATGCCAGATTACGGGCTTCTCCCCAGAGTTCGCAGGCGCTGTCCATACGGCCTTTGTCCGCGTATTCCATGCCGCGTTTGAGTTTGTCA
>JAJFTS010000265.1 GCA_021372815.1 Deltaproteobacteria bacterium
AACACCTCTGCCGCTGGGCGCATTGGGATTGGCGATGATGATGCCGCCGTTTTCCCGAAGATAACCTTCAACCGGCACATTGAATTCATCATCCGACTCAATCAACCGGTAAGGCGTGCGAAAAAACTCTCCGTACACCGGATAAAAGCTGTACGTGACGTCGGCAAAAAGCACCGGCTTGCCCGCCGGTTCAAAAAAAGCCGGAAAACAAAAGGCCAGCAGTTCATCCGAACCGTTGCCGATAAAAACATTTTCCCGCTTCAGGCCGAAGGCGCAGGCGATGGCATCTCTGAGATCGTCGCCTGACGGATCAGGATAAAGCCGCAGCGTATCATCGGCCGCGTTTTTAATGGCCTCGATAGCCCTGGGAGACGGCGGATAAGGGTTTTCATTGGTATTCAGTTTAATGTATTTGCGGTCTTTCGGTTGTTCGCCCGGCACGTAAGGCTTGATGTTTTTAACCGTTTGACACCAGTATCGGCTCATGTTCATTTCCTCTAATAAGTTCAACAGAACAACTCGTATCAAGACCTGTCATGCGATTCTAATCTCATGTTTTCTATATCTTTATGGATATCTTTCGAAATATGCGCTTTGCCGATAAGATCCAGCACCTTTTTGCCGCTTTCCTGCTTTCTTTTGGCAACAATATAACTCTGAACGGCCTCTGTGATGACTGAGGACACAGATTTCTTTTCATTATCGGCAAAATTTTTGACCAATCTTCCCATGTTGTCCGGAATATTCGCGGTTATTCTCATTTTTAATCTCCGTCAAAAAAGATGTGTGCTTATGTAATGCGCCTTGACCAGACTTGTCAATATATTTCAAAGACAGCCTGAGAGGTAACCCGCAGGAAAGAAACCCCTCTCGCGCCGGCGCACGGGAAAACCGTTGAAACTTAATGCAGATTCCTTTATATAGAGACCGCTTCTGCAACAAAAGAAACACATTTCCATAAATACAAGCGTCACCACATACTTCTTTACATTGAATTTACGAGGAAAAAAACGGAACTTATGCCACTGAGCTGGAACGAAATTAAATCGCGCGCGCTGACTTTCTCCAAGGAATGGCAACAGGAAAGCTCCGAGGATGCCGAAGCCAAATCCTTCTGGGACGGCTTTTTCAATGTCTTCGGCATTTCCCGCCGCCGCGTCGCCACTTTTGAAGAACCGGTGAAAAAACTGGACGAAAAGTACGGATACGTTGATTTATTCTGGAAGGGTGTGCTGGTTGTCGAGCACAAATCACGCGGAAAAAGCCTCGACAAAGCCTATGACCAGGCGCTTGATTATTTTCAGGGGCTCAAAGAACGTGACCTGCCCAAATATGTCATCGTTTCCGATTTTGCCACTATGCGGCTTTATAATCTGGAAGAAAAAGAACAGCATGACTTTGCGCTGAAAGATTTACATAAGAATGTGCGCCTGTTTGGTTTTATCGCCGGATACCAGACCCACAAAATTCAGGAGCAGGACCCGGTCAATATCAAAGCCGCCGAACAGATGGGCAAGCTGCACGACCGGATGAAGGATGTAGGTTACAGCGGGCATCCGCTGGAAGTTTATCTGGTCCGCCTGCTGTTTTGCCTGTTTGCCGAAGATACCGGCATATTTGAAAAACAGCAGTTTAAAGAATACCTCGAAGAACGCACCGGAGAAGACGGCGCCGACCTTGCCTATCATCTCAGC
>JAJFTS010000294.1 GCA_021372815.1 Deltaproteobacteria bacterium
TTAAAATCACGGATATCGGCGGTTGCCGCCTCGTAGGCGACATTGACCGGGTGTTTCAGAGGAATGCTCCAGATGGGGAAAGTTTCAAATTTGGCGTAGCCGGACTTAATGCCGCGCCGGTAGTCATGATACAACTGGGAAAGGCAGGTGGCCATTTTGCCGCTTCCCGGTCCCGGACCGGTTACGATGACCAGGGGCTTGTCGGTTTTGATATAGGTATTTGCTCCGTAGCCTTCGTCGCTGACAATCATATCCACATCCGTGGGATAGCCTTTGGTAAAACGGTGCGTGTAGACGGGAATATCGCGTCTTTCCAGTTTGTTTTTAAAGATTGTCGCAGCCGGCTGTTCTTCAAAACGGGTGATGACGACAGCCAATACATTGATTCCCCAATTTCTTAAATTATCGATGAGCTTTAAAGCATCCGCGTCATAGGTAATCCCGAAATCGGCGCGGATTTTTTTTCTTTCAATATCACCGGCGTAAATACAAAGAATGATATCGGCTTTGTCCTTTAATTTCTGGATGAGACGCATTTTGACATTCGGATCATAACCGGGCAGGACACGGGCGGCATGATAGTCGTATAAAAGCTTGCCGCCGAATTCGAGATAGAGTTTATTGTTGAATCGGTCAACCCTTTCGAGGATTTCAGTTGTCTGTTCCTGAATGTACTTTTCGTTGTCAAAACCCGGCTGTTGAATCATTGAATTTCTCCCCTCGGCAAAATTTGATATATTTCCTTAATGGTTCAATTTTGAACTATAAAAAGAACAATTTTGTATGTCAATTAAATATTGATTAAAAAAGAGTGGAAAATGATTTTTATATTCCGCAATGAATGAAGGCGCACAGTTGCCTGTGCGCCTTATAAAAAATTATTTCTTAGTTTGCCGGTTTGAGGGATTTATTTTTTCTGAGCGTCGTAAATCTTGATGATTTTGTCCGTTACGTCAAAACCGTCTTCGACGACCAAAGCAGCCTTTTTTTCAAAGATAATGGAATATTTTTCGTTCTTGGAAAATTGTTTCAGAATTTGCTGCACGTCAACAAGAATTTTCTGGGTAAGCTCGGCATCTTTTTTCTTCAATTGTTCATTGAAATCGCTTTCCAGACGTTTGAATTCTTTGAACTCCTGCGCCAGTTTTTCCCGTTTTTCCTTGAATCCGGGAGAATTCTGTTTGGTGTTTTTCAGATCCTTCTCCAGATTAGCGACCTTATCGCCTTTCTCCTTCAGAGCGGCTTTTTTGGATTCAAAATCTTTCTGGTAGATTGCCCGGGCGTTTTTTGCGGCCTTTGAGTCTCTCATTATTTTATTGAGGTCTACGAAACCGATTTTAGGCGCATTTTCCGCCATGACAACACCTGCAGCGCTCATACTAAACAGTAAAGCAAAGACAAACGCCAGCAATAACAATACCTTTCTATTTTTTACTTTCATGAGACATTCTCCTTTTTATTGTGGAATGGGCTGCCGGTTACACTTCCGCAGGCACGACTCATCCGGCAATTTTCTTGGTTTTATTAAAATTTCAGGCAACCTTTTGTCAAGATAATTTTGGCGCAAATAGCTGAAGGTAAGGCAGACACATGGAATTTTTGATGCTTGGAAATTATTTTCAAATAGGCCGTACAAAAAGATATATTTCTTCTTTCATGTCATCTTATATTTCTATCGATGTTCAACCTTCGCCGAAACGCATCGGCTTCATCACCGAAAGTATTGTCCTGCAATCCGCGTATTGCCTCCGTTTTTTTGTCATCGTCAAGAG
>JAJFTS010000280.1 GCA_021372815.1 Deltaproteobacteria bacterium
TCCCCTCTCAGTGCAAACTGAAATATATTGGTTCCGGCCGTGAGAAGAATAAAAAATTCCTCCAAACTTTCAATGCGGCGTAATTTTTCCATCAGATAGCCGGGACGCAGGTAAAAACTGCGGTAGGCCCTGACGATATACTGCGATAAATCCTTGCCGCTGAGGCCGCAAATCTTTTCGGAAAAGAAACCCTGAACGTGGAGATTTTCCATGCCGGCTGCCGAACCGTCCCGGATCCCGGGAGACACTTTGGATAAATTCTCAAACAGTTCCGTTCCCGGATAGGGAGTTAATATGCCGAAACTGGCGCTCGATGCCCGTATTTTTTTCACAAAGGCGATGGTCTGCCTGATTGTTTCGGGAGTTTCCCCCGGACCGCCGAAGACGATATGGGCATGGGTGTCCAGGCCGGCCTCACGAGCCGTGTCGAAAGCCTCGAGAGCCTGCCGGGCAACCGTTTCCTTTTTATAGCGGCGCAGAATTTCATCCGCTGAGCTCTCCACGCCGAATTTAATCATGTGGCATCCGGCTCTCTTCATCACCGTCACGGTCTCCCTGTCAATCGTGTCCACGCGGCTGTTGGCAATCCATTTTAAATTGAGATTCCTACTGATCATGCCTTCGCAAATTTCCCAGGTACGCTTCCGGGATGCGGTAAACGTTTCGTCACGAAAGAATACTTCCTGATAACCGAGATTTTTGATGTTTTCAAGTTCCGCCAGCACATTGTCGGCCGAGCGCATCCGGCATTTGTTGCCGTAAAAAGCGGGAGCGGTACAAAAAATACAATGACCGGGACAGCCGCGTGACGTCTGCATAGTGGCATAAGGCATCTTCTTGACCGCCGGATTAAAGTAATCAATGCCCCGGGGAAGCAGCGAACGATCGGGAATGGGAAGATCGTCCATATCCATAAAAGAGCGGGGCGCATTAATGACCGGTTCCCCCTTTTCATCACGGTAGCCGATCCCTTCAATTCCCTCGAAAAAACGGCCGTTATTGACCAGCTCCAGCAGCAGTCTTTTCAAAGTTTCTTCCGGCTCGTGCAGGACGATAAAATCCACCGCGGGATGATTCAGACAGTAGCGGGGCATAAAGGTCGGATGAGAACCGAACAACACGGTCCGCACATGACCGTTAAGCTTCCTGATACCGGACAAAAGCTCCGTATCGGCCCGAAAGGACTGAGTCGAAGACATCAAAACCACGGCGCCGATGTCCGCGAAACGCGACTGAAGCAAAGCTTTCCATCTTTGTGTCTCGTATTGCGCGTCAATAAATAAAACGTCCAGTCCGGCATTGCGGACATGCGTGGCGCAGTAAAGTTCATTGAGCGGAGGCATCTGCATGCCGCCGATTCGACGGCCGTTACACCAGCAGCCGTAAATAAAGTCTCTGACGATATTGCGGCTTTTGGAATCCGATACCGGTTTAAGAAAAAGAATTTTATGATCCATTATTCGTCAACTAATCAATTCATATATTCGTATTATCATTATTCTGAACCGGTGATTTCCGGTTATCGTCGGTATATTGGCGGGGTGCATAGATGAATAAGCACCCCCCGCTTAGCCATGGTATTTCTTCCGGCCAGTTCTCGGCAAAAATTTCCTTATAACCCGGCAAGTCCAGTCTTTTATAAGAAAGGATGACCGTTTCATGACGATCTATGAGCCGGGCCTGCTTTTCGAGATCTTCAAACCAGGGATGAAAATTAGGCACAATCTGGACGCGGGGCAAATCGTTAATTAATAAAGCAATGCCGTCGTTCGTATAATTAAGAATATAACAGCGCCCCTTGAAGGGAGCAACGGCGTCATAGATGCTCTGATAAAAATTATTATACTCGCGGGTTAAAAGCTTGCCTTTAAACAGCCCGATTGTGTTATTGGTTACACCCTTGTGAAGCAAAACATCTTTGTTCCAGGGGAAATAAGCTGAGGAGGTCTGTTGAAAAAAGAGGCTGGATGACAAAAATAAAAATATACCCAGACTCAGGATCGCCAGGAGATATTTGAACGGTTTTGCCGCCTTCAGGAAAAAATTATAAAAGACAAGCACGCAGACGCCCACGCCGATGGACGCTCCGTTGACCAGTCGGAACGTTTCATAGACATGCAGGGAATTTAAAAATCCGAAAACAGTGACCAGACACACGGCGACCACATCGTAGGTGGCGTATTCGGACGGGGCAGGGCTATGGGATACCCGGCGAATAATGTCCCGGATAATGACCCATAAACAAACAAGTAAAATAAGTGAAAATATCCGTCCCCGAAAATCATAGGCATAGCTGCTTTTCTCTATCTGGACAATAAAAGCCAAAAAATTAAGGTAAGTATTGGCGTCATCGAGTCTTCCCCATTGTTGGGCCATCATTTGATTCTGGAAAAAGAAATCATCGAGGGCGGAATTTGCCGCCAGATAGGTAAAAAATAATATCAGCGGGACGAAAAAACCGGCGCTGATCAATCCTATTTTTTTGATAAGAGGTTTTCGTGAATCTTGAGCGGTGAGAAATTCCCAACCCAGCAAAATGATAAACGGCGGAAGAACAGCGATCACTGAAGAATACCGGGAAAGCACCGACAGGCATAAGAAAAAGCCGGCTCCCAATCCGTTATAAGGATTTCCCGGATAGCGCATAAAAAAAATCAGCGCCGCAAGCAGAAAAGTATAAGCGAAGTAATTACCGCCGGGATAAATCATGTATGGATGAATCAGAAAAATAAACAGTACGGAAATAAAGGCAAGGCTCTTTTTCAGAAACCTTAGAAATACAAGATAAGACAAAATCAACGTCAGGGAATAAAACAAGCCGGTAATCATTCCGATGCTCATCAATCTTTCGCCGAATACGCTCAGGGCAACGCTGGAAATCCATACCGGAACATATCCATAACCGATAAATGCTTCCGAATGCCCAACGGCTCCTCTTTTCAAATCCAGCACAGGGCCGAAGAGATAGCCCCAGTGGAAACTGTCGTAATTAACCATCGCTTCGATCCAGCTGCAGCCGAAACTGGCCAGGCAGATGAATATCACCAGCCAGTCGAATACATTCCACCGGCCAAAGAAACAGTATGCCCGCTGAAGATATCCTCTTGCGGCAGTTGCTTTATCGCCGGGGAATAAGTCCGACCGGTTTATTGACGATTCGAGTTTTTCTCTCATGTATATAAACTGCTTTTGTGTCCGTTAATTGAATCAATTCGGAAATTTTTTGTTCGGCAAGAAATATTTTATTTAGTTGATATCTAACATTTTTTTATTTTTAAACCAAGGACAATATGCAATATTATTTTGCACTATTTCTGTTTTTTCCCGACGGGAAAGATGTTATTAATTGGGGCTGGATATATTTTAAAAATCATGAAAAAATAAAACAAACTCAGGCCCCCAACAAAATGAAATCAAACGATTACAAAAAGTGTTCTTTGTTCCGGGAAATTTTATATCACTTTGGGGCATGAAAAATAATTCCCATGCGATGGTCTGATATCGAGCGCTTGAAAACGGGGGTATGATTAAAATTAAAGGCAATACTCTGGATAAAGATAAAATAAAATATTCGCTGCTGCTGTTGTCCAAACGCTTCAACTATAATCGCTGGATATACGACAATATTCAGAGTTTTATCGGAGAGGATATCCTGGAAATAGGCGCCGGAATCGGCAATATCACCGATTTCATGATTTTCAGAAAAAGGCTCACCCTTATTGACATCAATCAGCATTATATAGATTATCTAAACGCCAAATACTCATTCCGCGATGATTCGAATTTCTGCGCTTTTAACACAGATATTCAGGATATCCAATCATCGCCTCTGGCTGCGCGGAAATTCGATACTGTCATCTGTCTCAACATCCTGGAACATTTGAAAAACGATCTGCAAGCCGTCCAGAA
>JAJFTS010000282.1 GCA_021372815.1 Deltaproteobacteria bacterium
GCCGCTTACCGTGGTTGAGGCTATGAAGGAACTGCAGGAAGTACGAGCCGTTCCTGTTCAGGTGCATTCCACAACTATGTGGGTGCGCACGGATATTTGCGGAAATGCTCACAAACTGCTTTCAGCTGTCGGACTTAAACCTTCTCCCAAGATTCTTCGTCTTATAAAAAATGAAAATGTAGGGGCACAAACTTGATCTGCGTCTGTAACTCGCCATTTTAACTGAATATTATTTTTTTAACTGTCAAAGTCGGGACATGTCACTTTTTCAGATATATCCTCCGCTCAGAGGATTTCAATCTATTTTCTTTCAGGAATCGCAGAAGGTTTTCCCTCTGCTTCCCCTGCCATTTCCGAAGTCCTGAATTTTGACATGTTTAAATTCAACTGATCGACCTGGGCTACGTTTCGCTGCGTCATCTTGTCTATTTCCTTCAAGGCAGCGTTGACCTGTTGCACCGTCTGATCCTGTTTTTTGACCGATTCGGATATTTTCAATACGAATTCTCTGGAATCCTTTGTCTTCTTCACAAGCTTCATAAAATCCTGGCCCGTCCTGTCCACGAGATTGCAAACTTCATTGATTCTTACGACCGTACTTTCAATCAGATCGGAGGTGTTCCTCGCTGCCTGGGATGACCGCATGGCCAGGCTTCGCACTTCATCGGCAACGACGGCAAACCCGGCGCCTGATTCGCCGGCCCGGGCCGCTTCGACGGCAGCGTTCAGTGCCAGGAGGTTCGTCTGAAACGCAATGCCATCGATGGTTTTGACGATCTTTCCCGTTTCTGCACTGGCCGTCTTCAGCCCGTTCATTTCCTGCATCAACCGGTTCATCGTCTCATTCACATGCTGCATATCCTGGGTGATCTTCCCGATACCTTCATCCATCTTTGCCGTATCAGCAAGATTCCTGTTCAGTGATTGGATTAATTCCTGCATGGAAGCGGAAGTCTCTTCAATCGCAGCTGCCTGCTGCAGAGCACCCTGCTCGACAATTTCCGTAGCCTGCTGCCCCGATTGAATCGTTTCGTTGAGCTTGCCCATAAAGGCGTTGAAATACCTTGACATGGCCCCGGTCTCATCCTCTGTGATCACTTTGAAACGGACCGTCAGATCCCCCTCGCCTTCCGCCAGATCCTTGAGGGCCCGGACGGTATTGACAATGGGTTTCGCTATGTCCGTAATAAAAACATAACCGGCAAAGAAAGCAATAATGGTGGCAATGACAAGAACCATTAACATCGAGAAGAAGAAGGTCGTAAACCGGGATATCCTGTCTGCCAGCCGCGATACCGTTCCCAGACGGTATTCCCTGCTGATAGGAGTGAAGCAGATGATGCTTTCATTTTCATTCTCGTATATCCCGCCCGTATCCCCTTGACTGAGATGACCGGTCAGCTGGTGATTAATATCTTCCCATTTTTTCACAAAAACGTTATTATTCGTCGGGTTATACACAATGCGGCCGTTTTTATCCGCCAGGAAGGAAAAACCCATGCTGCCCGTATTGATCTTGTCGATCATCACCTTCATGCTTTCCATATCCGGTTCGCTGCCGGCCTGTGAGCGGATATGATCGACAACCACCTGCTGATAAGAGAGCATATTATTCTTCGCCTCTTCCCGAATCTGATAGATGCCTGCGGAATAGAAGCCGAATCCGCCAAGCCACGGACACAGGGCAATGGCAATGAAGATAAAGACCAACAGGAGCTTATTGCGGAGCGAAAGGGATTTCCCCGAATAGACAAGTCCTCTTCTGAAAAGCTCATCGTTCAGATAGCCGTGTACCGGGTTGATAAGGAGGTTCATACCGCCGATGATGATGATGGGAAAAGATGTTATGGCTGCAATATTGGTTGCCCAAATTCCCGTAGAGGCGATGGGACCGATGTTGTACATCTGGTAGCCAATGACCAGGAGGATGTCAAAGACAATGATCATCACATCCAGAATAATGGAACAGTAAACGGGAATCCGCTGGTTTCTTCGGACAATTGCAAGCAATTCCGGATCGGAAATATATTCCTTTGATTTAAGTGTATTCAGGGCGCGATTGACAGGAGCCGCCCAGGAAATAATGAAGGGGAGCGCCGCGAGATAAGTGACGCACCAGGCCAGGATCCCCTGCAAAGTAAATACCTGCTGCTGGTAAGGTGTATTGGCCATGAAGATAAATGTCGACACGATCCAGCCGCAATGTACGGCTGAAAAAACGACACTGTATATGGCGACAACTTTTAAAGTGTAGCTTTTCATCCAGGCCTCCTTCTCAATAACGTTCAAAAACACAGAATATCTATCATAGGAATAACAAATGCGTCTAAAAAAATAATTGAAATTGTATTGATTATGTCGAGTAGACCGGTTTCTCCCGATATTTAGGTTGATGTTTGCTTTCTCCGTTTGCCGCCTGATTTCCCGGCAAGGTCACATTATCTCAACCATGTATCCGTTGGCTTTATCCCTTCACAGAGCCGGGCTGGCGGCAGCTCGAATCCCTCGAGGAAGCCCTGAAGAAAAATTACTTTGCGCTTAAGCAGGACACGGAATTGCTCGCTGAGCATATCATCCGGCTGACCGTGACGGTGGGGTTGAAGAGGGCGGTCGCCCGGCGCGGGATTAAACCCTTGGACATCGACTGGTTTCTGCCTCACTACTCCTCGGAATTTTTCAGGGATAAGGTTCGCGACGCCATGGCCGGTATCGGCTTTGACATTCCTTACGAGAAATGGTTTACTAATATCCGTAACAGTGATGTAAGAGGGGGGTCTATGAAGCAAGAAAGGAACCCTTTATATTTTAGTTTGACAGCGATTTCAGGATTGCTGCTGATCTGTTTTCATGTCCCGTGCGTTTATGCGGAACATGACACATCACTGCGCACGGATATTAATTTTAACTACAAGATTAACGATCAATGGCGATCCGTATCCTATGTCTTTTTCCAGGCCAATCAAGATATTTCTAATTATGACTATTTTGAATGGGCGACCGGTCTGCTTTATCAGACGCCTCTTGCCTGGCTCTCGTTTCTTCTTTCCTATCAGCAGGGGTATTCAAAGCTAAATCCCGACAACTGGTCGCTGGAGCAGAGACCCAGCATCAGCATGAACACATCGGCTACCTTTTACCATTTCAAAGTATCCAATCAGATCCGCTATGAGCACAGATTTTCACCCGGTTGGAATGATTACCGGATAAAAAATACGGTGGGAATTTCGCGCCCCGATATTTTTCTTCAACCCTATATCGGATGGGAGCTTTACTACGAAAACAGTGATAAGGCGTTTATGCTCAACAGAATAAAATTGGGGATTGTCAAGAATATCGACAACAATATTTCCATTGGCCCTTATTTTCGGGTCGATTTCTCCAACATCAACCACCAATGGGAATGGACCAGGCAGCTCATCGGATTTCAGCTTAACCTGAACTATTAAGAATGGAGACCCTATGCCGGTAGATCAAAAAAATATTGACAGACAAAACAGCGCTGTGCGTTCTGGACAATGGTTGCGGCGTTTTTTCATCCTGTTGCTTGTTTTATTTTTTGGCGTTTCGTTGGCCCAGGCCGAAAAACGTGTTGTGAGGGTTGGTGTTTATGAGAATGCGCCAAAGGTTTTCACGGACGAGTCCGGCAAGCCGGCCGGCATCTTTGTTGATGTTATCGAATATATTGCCAAAAGCGAAGGCTGGCAATTGGAATACGTAGCCGGCACATGGGTTGAGGGATTGGATCGCTTGGCGTCAGGCGAGATAGACTTGATGCCGGATGTGGCCTATACGGCAGAGCGGGCGGAGATATACTCCTTTCATAAA
>JAJFTS010000327.1 GCA_021372815.1 Deltaproteobacteria bacterium
TGTTTTATATTTTTTCCGAAATCAAAAAAAATTCTTAAAGGTATTATGACAACTCAAAAGCCTGTAATGCCTGAAAAATTAAAAGAGCGCCTGTATCCGGTTGTTTTACGACAATTTTCCATGAAAGATTTCCACGCTGTCAATATACGCGATATTTCAAAGGAAAGTGGAATTAGCACAGGTACAATTTATAAATATTTTTCTTCAAAGGAAGACCTCCTTTTTTCGATAATTGATGAAAAATTGCTGGATCTTGCGGAGTTGCTGAGAATTCATCTTGAAGGAACAGAAGATATACGGGAAATGTTCAGAAAAATGTTCTGGGTTACTATGAATTTCTTTGACAATAATCCCGACCTGGCTGTAACAGCTTTTGTGACTGTGCCATGGAAAAGCTTTATGGCGAGTAAATCGTATAAAAGAGAATCTGAGATAGATATTTTGAGCGGTGTTGTTGAAAAAGCAAAAAAGAGGGGCGCCGTTATTACTGATATGGAAAATCATTATTTTATTGATCTTTATATGATGATTATCCAAAGGCATATACAAAATTGGTATGTTCATGGAATGAAATGGAAACTAGCGGATACAATAAAGAATTTTTTTGATTTTTTCTGGAAGATAGTAACACCTTTAAGTAGATGATATTATAAGAATAATTGTCAGCTGTAATTAATTTACATTTGTTGGGAGAATGAAAATGGTGAAAGTGGACATTATTGAAAAAGCAAAATCTCAAAAAAGGACAACGTTGACAGAAGCGGAAGCAAAGGAAGTGTTGAAACAGTATGGCATTCCGGTGGTTGAAGAAAAGGTTGTTAATACCATAGAGGAGGCGGAATCAGCAGCCGATCAGACAGGATATCCCGTTGTTTTAAAAGGATTGGGTTCACGCCTTACGCATAAAACGGAAAAGGGCTTGGTTCGATTGAACATTAAAAGTAAGGAAGATCTACGTTTGGCGGCCTTATATATAAAGGAAGCGGCAGGAAATGATTTGGAAGGTTTTTTAGTCCAGCCCATGCTGGAGGGTAAAAGAGAATTTGTGGCCGGTCTTTTTCAGGACAAGCAATTTGGTCCTACAGTAATGTTTGGTTTAGGAGGCGTATTTACGGAGGCTATCGGAGATGTTGTTTTTCGAGTAGCACCGCTTGATGAAACAGAAGCTCGGAGAATGATTGATGAACTGCATGCTCAAAAATTACTTGGACCTTTTCGGGGTGAAAAGGCCCCGGATATAGACGCTCTGATTAAGTCGCTTGTGGGTTTATCCTGTTTAGGCCTGGAGGTACCTGAAATAAAGGAAATAGATGTTAATCCTTTATTAGTTTCCGCCGACGGCAAAATTACTGCTGTTGATGCTCTTATTATTTTAGACGGGGAAGACAAAAAAGATTTTTCGGCACAGGCAGATTTAATACATATTTGGAAATTGTTTAATCCCCGATCAATTGCATTTGTAGGTGCTTCAGCAAATATCAGCAAATGGGGACATTTAATGTTCTCCGGTGTCGTTGCCGGAAAATATAAAGGTGACATTTATTTGGTAAATTCCCAGGGCGGAGAAATCGCCGACCGAAAAGTTTATAAATCCGTGACAGAAATTCCTAACCCTGTGGACCTTGCTGTTGTTACTGTTCCCGCGGATAAGGTTTTGTCTTTAATTCCGGAATTTGAAAAAAAGGGGATAAAAAATGTATTGCTGATATCTTCCGGTTTTGGCGAAATAGGTGCGGAAGGCAGGATATTAGAAGAGAAATTGGTGAAAAAAGCACGTCAGGCGGGAATATTAATTATTGGTCCTAATACAATGGGGATATGTAATCCTTACATCTCGCTTTATTGTGTAGGATCTCACGTCCGGCCGGTTGCGGGCGGAACCGCATTGCTTGCGCAATCCGGTAATTTAGGAACGCAATTATTGGCGTTTGCCGCAAAGGAGGATATTGGAATAAGGGCTTACTGCGGCTCTGGAAATGAAGCAATGATCACCATTGAAGATTATATGGACGGATTTGAAGTTGACGAAAAAACCAAAACTATAGTTTTGTATATTGAAAGCATAAAAAATGGACGAAGATTTTTTGAGTCGGCAAAGCGGGTAGGTAAAAATAAACCGGTTATTGTATTGAAAGGAGGCCGTACAAAGGCGGGATCGAGCGCTGCAGCGAGCCATACAGGAGCGATGGCTTCTGATATAAAAGTCTTCATGGCAGCTTGCCATCAAGCCGGCATCATTCAGGCGGAAAGTCCAATGGACTTGTTGGATCTATCAGCAGCCTTTTCTTCATTGCCGCTGCCCAAAGGGAATAAAGTTGCCCTTTTGACTTTAGGAGGTGGATGGGGTGTTGTGGCCTCTGATTTATGCGAAGAGCATGGTCTGGAAGTGCCTGCTTTATCTGAAGAGGTAATTTCTCAAATTAATCAATTACTGCCTCCTTTCTGGAGTCACGCAAATCCTGTTGATGTTGTAGGCGATATGAATGCGGAAACCTATATGAAGATTTTGGAAGAACTTAGCCAATGGTCCGGATGTGATGCCATAATTCATATGGGCATCATCGGAAGAAAGATGATGATAAAAGAGATTATTGAATCAACTGTGGCGGTAGACAAAAAATATGATTCCAGCTTTGTAGAAGCCGCTTTACTTCATACAGAACATTTTGAAAAACAAACAGTCGAGCAAACAGTTAAATTAATAGAAAAATATAATAAACCCATTATCGGGGTTTATTTGCTAAATGATGATAAAACGCAGACTATTACTGATATCAACGGCTGTAGGTATAAAGGAGTAAACTTTATCACGCCTGAAAAAGCAGTTAAAGCATTGGCTAAAATGTATCAATACTCAAAATGGTTGAATGGTTAAAAAAATGTTTCACGTGAAACATTGGATCCTCTAGGTAATAAAAAAGGGCAGGCTATTTAAAGCCTGCCCTTTTTTATAAGATCTCTTATTGCAGGTTTAATCCAACGAAGAAATTGGAATTGCCTCGCTTGACCAATAATATTACGTTCTTCTTCTCAAAGGCTTTTGACATTTCCGCTGAGTATTGTTTCAAGGAAGACACCTTTACTTTGTTGACCTGGAGAATTATATCACGTGGCTGAATACCTACATTATCTGCGGGACTACCCTCTTCCACATCGGTGACGATTACACCAGCAGTATTGGATATTCCTAGTTGCTTGGCTAAATCTTTAGTTATTTCCTGAGCATTAATCCCAAAATATGCTCCCGATTTTTTCGTCAAAGCTATTTCCGGCTTATCCTTGCGTTCCGCCACGATAGCCTGAAAAGTCATTTCTTTACCATCGCGCCAGACCTTAAGATTTGCCTTTTCCCCGACATGCAGAGTTGCCGTTGTCAGAAGTAAATCATGAGTGTCCTTAATGACTTTTCCGTTTATTTCCATAATAATATCGCCAATCTTTACGCCTGCCCTGTCTGCCGGATCATCTTTGATGACTTCGGATACAAGTACTCCATGCCTGTTTTTGTAGTTCATGCTCTTGGCCAGGTCATCTGAAACCTCCTGGATCGAAATACCCAGCCAGCCTCGAGTTACTTTTCCTTTTGTTTTTAAATCCGCCAAAATACTGTTTGCCATATTGATAGGGATGGCAAAACCTATTCCCTGGCCTTGGGCAACAATCGCCGTGTTGATACCGATAACTTTTCCCTGCATGTTAAATAAAGGTCCACCGCTGTTGCCGGGATTAATGGAAGCATCGGTTTGAATAAAGTTATCGTAAGTGCCTGCTCCTATAACACGACCCTTGGCACTGACAATGCCGGCAGTTACTGTTTGTTCCAGACCAAAAGGATTGCCTATGGCAATAACCCATTCCCCTACTCTTAACGCATCGGAGTCGCCAAGTTCCACCGTCGGCAAACCATTATCAGGCTTAATTTTTATCAAGGCAATATCTGTTTTAGGATCAGTACCTATTATTTTTGCCTCATATTCCTTGCCGTCGGATATTTTTACCAGAATTTTATCCGTATTTTCCACAACATGGTTATTGGTGAAAATATATCCGTCATTGCTGATAATAAAACCAGATCCCAGACTGCGCTGTTTAAAATCACGCTGAGGTACGTCACCGAAAAAGCGATTAAAGAAATCATCGCCGAAATAGTTATTAAACGGAGATCGTCCAAAAGAATTGCCTTTTCCTTTATATGTTTTTGTTGTGCTGATATTGACAACTGCCGGTTTGACTCTTTCCGCCAAGTCGGAAAAAGAACCGGGAGTAGTGCCCTCCAGTGCCGCTGCCGCTGGAATCTCCGGTGCTCCCGAAGGCAGGAAAGAAGATCTCAGCACTTCTACTAAAGATACAATAAAAAAGGCGACTAAGAACGCCATTAAAAACATGAAAAACGTTTTACGATTTTTATTTTCCATATTAACTTTATAACCCCCCGTTATTGCTGATTATTTTATGATTTCTCCTTAAACAACAAACACTTATTTACATTTAAGTTTTACTATAATAATCAAATTATGTTTGTCAATAATATTGTTCGTTGGAAGTTTTGTGATTATCTAGCAATAAGTAAATAGGGGAACATAGAATAATAGACAATTTTAATTGTAAATTTCTTTGAGCTTAAATTTTATAAATTTCGGCCTGGCAATATTCTTTGAAGCCTGCTCTCCTGTAAACTCTGGCCCCCATTGGCGTCGCCTGTAATATGACATCCTTAAAACCGGATGCTTTTGCTGATAGCATTGCTGCCTGTGTTACTTTCAGACCATATCCTTTATTTCTGCAGTCCGGAAGTGTTGATACATAATATATCCCTGCCGTATCTCTATTAGTAAAAAGCAGTGATGTCGCAACCGGCCTATCATTAAAATAGGCCAGGAAAAGTCTTTGCGGCGCCTGTTCATTCAGAATAAATTTTGAAACAAAATTTCCATATTGTTCCCTTGTATGAGACGGCATTTCAAATCCATCAAAAGAAGTATCTTTCCATAAAAGCAAATCATGTTTTGTGGTAACGGGAATGATTTTTATATCATTTGTCAAATTATAATTTACAAAGGAATTGTTTAAATCAGCGGCAAGGCAAGGAACTTTTGTAAAAAAGCGTAAACCGGTCTTCTGTAAAATTCCGGTAGTTTCAGCTGATTGTCCCCGCGGATAGACCCACCACCAGAAGCGCAGGCTTAATTTTCGGTAATATTCTTTGATTTCCAGAATATGTTTTACATCATCAAATTTCAAGGGGAGTTCGTTAAATACCCAGTTGATATCGGAAACAGGTACACCGGTACTCATTGCCGATATTGATGCGGATTGCTTCAGCGAGAAATTTAAATTTCCCCAATAATGGCAAACAGCAAAAAAGTTCTCTTCGATAGTTTTTGTTTTAATAAGAACCAGACATCCTTTTTTGATATTCGGTTGAGACTTATATTAATTGCAGAGTATAAGAAAGTCGTTTTGTGTGTCAATGAAAAAAAGAACAAAGGCCTGATGTCAAAAAAATAATGAGCGAAATTCTAAATTCGTTTTTGACGATAAATTGGAATTAATGATCAACTATGATTACTCCATATGTTTTTTCAATATTTTTACAGAAAATTATTGACATGCTTGTCGGATTTCCCTTATAGTCCCGCTGCCGGAAATGAATCTTCATGCGCTGAAATTCCAGAAAAGAACCTTCTTTCCAGTAAAAGCGCACGGGCAAAAACTTTAGTTTATTGCAAAATCATTCAAAACAATTTTTAATCAACTTTTAGTTCAGGCGATTCTATGACGAAGGTCAAGAAAAAAGAACTGACAGCGCTGGAAACTCTCAAAGATTTGATCAGTCGTAACCGTGAGTTCGACATCATTGAGCTTTTCTCCGCGATGCACCCGGCCGATATTGCCGATTTGATCGACGAATTGGAAGAGGAAGATCGTTTACATCTTTTTTCTTTACTGGATATTGACAAAGCTTCCGACGTTATTCTGGAACTATCCGATACATCACGCGAACAACTCATTGAGGATCTTTCCAACGAAAAGCTAACCGACATTATCGAAGAAATGGAATCGGACGATAAGGCGGACATTATCGCCGAACTCTCCCATGATCAGGCCAAAGCTGTTCTCGAGGCAATCGAACCGGAAGAATCGCAGGAAGTCAAGGAACTGCTCAAGTATGCGGAAGACACCGCCGGCGGCATCATGCAGTCGGAGTTGGTCTCTGTGAAAAAACAGTCGACGATCAATGACGCGTTTCAAGCTGTTGCGGACGCCAAGGACGTGATTGAAAATATTCATAACATTTTCGTGGTTGATGAAGAAAACAAACTGATCGGCACCGTTCCGCTGCAAAGTATCATTACCATGAAACGGTTTGCTCCCATTGTGGAGGTTATTGATGAGGATATTACCAGCGTTCCGTTTGATATGGATCAGGAAGAAGTCGCCCGTCTTTTCAAAAAATACGATCTGGTTTCCATCGGTGTTGTGGATAAGCAGCAGCATTTGCTGGGACGAATCACCATTGACGATGTTGTTGATGCTATTCAGGAAGAAACATCTGAAGATATTTACCGTATTGCCGGTTTGGGTCAGGATGATACGATTTTTCATAAAACAACCGATTCGGTTAAAAAGAGACTTCCCTGGCTTTTCCTTAATCTCTTGACGGCTCTTACCTCGGTTCTGGTTATTGGTTTTTTTGAAGACACGATTAAAATGATGGTGGCCTTGGTTTTCTTTATGCCCGTTGTTGCCGGTCTTGGCGGAAATTCCGGCGGGCAGACATTGGCTCTGATTATTCGCGGTATGGCGTTGGGCGAAATAACTTTTGAAAACGCGAAGCGCGCCCTGTTAAGACAGATTGCTGTCGGTATCGCCAACGGCGTGGCCGTAGGAATAGTCATCGCTATTATCGCTTATTTCTGGAAAGGAATTCCTGTTCTGGGTTTGATTCTTGGTATGGCAATGATTTTCAGTATTTTTGCCGGCACAATGGCTGGTGTGCTTATTCCTCTGGCACTCAAAAAACTTGATCTTGACCCGGCTCTCGGATCAAATATTTTGCTGACGGCCTTCACGGACGCATTTGGCTTCTTTTCTTACCTGACATTAGCGACGATTTTTCTTAAAATATTTACATAAAAATTGTTTAACAATATATGATGTGCAATAAAGTCATTTTCGATATTTTCAACCATCCAAACACTCTCCGGCTGTAATTTGCCTCGCTAACCACTCGGTTTTTTCTTGAAAAAATATTCAAAATATGAAGCGGCGAAATAACAAAGGTTTGATTGTTTAAATTAGATTTATCCTGTTAAATTCCGGCGTATTTTGTCCAGCTTGAATTTTTCCAGAGAGGGTCTATATAATTATTGCCGCTGATTGCCGGATTCAATCCGCACTTCGAGGAGAAATAGCGGTGCAGAGCAAGGCAGCCGGTTAATTCCGGATGAAAAACAGTAACGAGAACGGATTTATTTTCCGCCGCCGCTATGTAGTCGTCAATTTTTAAAAGTATTTTAACGTCAGGACCCGCATCTATGATTTTAGGCGCGCGAATAAAAGTCAAAGGTATTGGCTCGGCAGCGACATCCGGAAGAATTGCTTCACTAACAAAACTATCCAGTTGACTGCCGAAGCCGTTGCGCTCAACGGTGATGTTGATCAAATTAAGGCAGGCAGTTTCGCCAACAACTTTCCGGGCCAGTAAAATGGCTCCAGCGCAGGTGCCCCAGATTTTCATTCCCCGGCGATGAGATTCAAGCAATACATCCTTGATTCCAAAAAAATTCAGTAATCTGGAAATGCAGGAACTTTCGCCGCCGGGAATAATCAATCCCGCCAGGTTGGTAAAATCCCCGACCTGTTTAACTCTTTTATAAGCAACACCTAACCGTTCCAGGTGTTCCAGATGCTCGTGTACTCCGCCTTGCAAATCCAGAACACCGATAGCGGCAGGTATGTTACCGACTAAACGCAGAGACATATCAGGTTACCAACCGCGTCCGGCCAGAATCTGTTCGGGAGGGATCTGTGAAATCTCCAAACCGGGCATGGCCTCTCCCAGATCCATCGAAGCTTCCAGAACTTTTTGCGGATCATTGAAATAAGCCGTCGCCTTGACGATAGCCCGCGCGCGTTTGGCCGGATCAGCTGACTTAAAGATGCCGGAGCCGACAAAAATACCGTCACAGCCTAATTGCATCATTAACGCGGCATCCGCCGGAGTGGCAATGCCGCCGGCCGCAAAGTTTACAACAGGCAGTCGTCCCAACTCTTTTACTTTCAAGGCCAGTTCGTAAGGAATCCCGTTAGCTTTGGCAAATCCGGTGACTTCTTCCACCGGCATCTGGATCAACTGACGGATTTCGCGGTTCATGGTTCTCATATGGCGAACAGCTTCCACCACGTTGCCCGTTCCCGCCTCGCCTTTGGTACGGATCATGGCCGCGCCTTCGGCAATCCGGCGTAATGCCTCTCCCAGATTACGTGCTCCACAAACGAAGGGAATCGAGAATTTTGTTTTGTCGATATGACATTCTTCATCAGCCGGCGTTAAAACTTCGCTTTCATCGATATAGTCAATACGTAAGGCTTCCAGAATTTGCGCTTCGACAAAATGACCGATACGCGCTTTCGCCATTACCGGAATGGTTACGGATTTTTTAATTGCGGCAATCATCGAAGGATCGGACATTCTGGCCACCCCGCCGTCTTTCCGGATATCGGCAGGTACCCTCTCCAGAGCCATAACCGCCACGGCTCCTGCTTCCTCCGCGATTTTTGCCTGTTCCACATTGGTTACATCCATGATGACGCCGCCTTTCAGCATTTGCGCCAACTGGACATTTAGTTCATACCTCTTCGCATCCACTTTAATTCGCCTCCTATATTAATGCTTTTATTATAATACTTCAAAAGGATGTTGCCTAGTGAAAAAAAACAAATCACCAGAACATTCTTGTTTGAATCTTTTGTTCAGTCAAATATTGCTTGATTTCTTCAATGGTATAAGTCCGGTAATGCACCATGGAAGCAATCAGGGCCGCGTCGGCCTTCCCCTCCGTCAAAACCTGGGCCAGATGTTCAGGCTTGCCTGCGCCACCGGATGCGATAACCGGAATGGTCACGTTTTCGGAAATCATCTTCGTCAACGTCAATTCATATCCTGTCTGCATCCCGTCGGCGTCAATGGAATTCAGACAAATTTCCCCTGCACCCAGGTTCTCCGCTTCCTTTGCCCACCAGAGAGCGTCCATACCGGTGAAAATCCTGCCGCCGTGAATTACGATTTCATAGCCTGAAGAAATTTTACCGGTTACTTCCACTTTTTTTACATCCATACCCAGCACAACGCATTGACTGCCGAAAGCTTTTGCTCCCTCGGTGATGATTTTCGGATTGTCCACCGCGGCGGAATTGACGCTGACTTTTTCCGCTCCGGCCAGAATCACACGCCGCATATCTTCCAGATTACGAATACCGCCGCCCACGGAAAAAGGGATAAAAATTGTTTCGGCGACACGCCGCACCACATCAATCATGATATCGCGTTTGTCCGACGATGCCGTAATATCATAAAAAACGATTTCATCTGCACCCTGCTCATAGTATTCACGGGCGGCTTCCACCGGATCGCCGATATCCACATTGCCCTTGAATTTGATGCCCTTGGTGAGCTTGCCCGCGCGCACGTCGAGGCAGGGGATGATTCTTTTACTTAACATGACGACCTCGCAAAAAGTCCGTATGTCCCGATAAAATCGGTATTGCGCTGCGTCCCTCGTTGTTGCGGCGTACGCCAAAGTACGCCTCACACCTCGTGCCTTGCCTCAGGCGCTTTTTACAAGGCCGTCTGTAATTACACGTACTTTGATTTTTCATAACTTCATTAAGCATTGCCCCTCCCACGTACAGAAATTTTTCAATATCTGTAATCCGGGACGACCGCTTTTTTCCGGGTGAAACTGCATGGCTACAAGATTATCTTTGGCCAGCACCGAGGAGAAAATTATACCATAATCGGTTGTTCCCAAAACTGCCGCCTCGTCCGACGGTGCGGGATAATAGGAATGCACGAAGTAAAATTCCGCCTCTGGCGAAACATTCTCAAATACCGGATGACTACGGCGCAGCTTAACACTGTTCCAGCCCATTTGCGGAATTTTTAATAACTGGCCGTCCGAAGTTAATTTATCGGGGAAACGTTTGGTGGAACCGGCTACAAGACCGATACATTTCGTGTCGTTTTCTTCGGAATAATCCAGAATAATCTGCGTGCCCAGACAAATGCCCAAAAGCGGTTTGCCTGTTTTTATATATTTTTTCAGCCAGTCATCAAGTTTTTTTTCGCGCAGATAAGCCATTGCTTCGCCGGCCGCGCCGACACCGGGAAAAATGACACGCGATGCCATATCGAGTCTTTTTGTGTCATCCGTGATGACAAAATCCTGCCCGATATTCTGCAGAGCCCGCGCCACGCTCGTAATGTTTCCTGCGTTATAATCAATGATTGCTATCATAAAATTTTTTTAAATAATTTTAACCGTCCATTTTTTTAATGCCCAGGCGGTTACAGATATTATCAACCTGTTGTATCTGTTCGGGCGTAAAGAAAATATCATATAAAGTCAGATCGAATGTTTTGGGCCATGCTCCTTTATTCTTAATAAGAACAATGGATGATACTTCCTTTTGCCCGGAGGTCAAATTGCTGATTGCATTTGAAAAACTATTCCATCTGTATTCATCAATATCTTTCCAAAATTCCGCCAAATCCGGCGCTATAAAAAAGCCTTTTTCCGTTATGGCGAGCGTTTTGCCGCTGTTTCGGTTCATTCTGAACAAAGTAAAGAAAAAAGCTGCTAAAAAAACCAAAACTATCGCAACAAGCACAAGCTGTTCGTCCGGCTCTTTATCCTTTAATATATGTATAATGTCCTTATAAAAAATCAACGAAAGAGAAACAATCAAAATGAAGATGATTTTCGCCAACCCTCCCCCGCTGGTGCTACAGGAATTAATTCTCAGCAATTCCGGCGACAAGCGAATTTCTTCAATTTTTAATTTACTCTCCTCTTTTTTAAACATTCCGGCAAAAGCCTTCCCGATTCATTTAGCAATTTTTATGCAAATATCATAGATTTTTTTACTTTATTATCGAAACTTTGATATCTTCGTAAAATATTCAGGGGCATGGCGCAAGAATATTTATCAATAAGGCCTGCTTTTCCGCAGGCAGTTGTGACTAAAATATGAAGAGCAACGCGGTATATGGGGTTTTTACAAGGTTGTTCCGTAATTTTTCCCCTGATAAGAATTTCTCCTTTCTAATTCTTTGTTAATTGAATTCAATACATCCAGTTTATTCATAGCCCAGTCCGGTGCAAGAAAAATATCGCGGTAACCGTCGGCAGTCAGGCGCTGAATCACCATTTCCGGCGGCAATATTTCCAGAACATCGGCAGCCAAAGAAACATATTTTTCTTTGGTGATCATGCTGATCGTTCCTTTTTTGTACATTGCGCCCAGAATGGTACCTTCCAAGGCCAGCAAAGAGTGAATTTTAATACCATTGACCGGCAGGTCTGCCAGCGTTTTAGCCGTCGCCAGCACATCTTTGTTATTTTCACCCGGTAGACCGATAATAATATGGACACAAATGTTCAGGCCGCGTCCGGCAAGCGAGTTCACGGCGTCGGCAAATTGCTGAAAATTATGCCCCCTGTTGATGAATTGCAGGGTCTTGTCATGTGCCGATTGCAGACCCAATTCCACCCAGATGTGATACTTTTTCGCGTATTCGCCTAACAATTCGACAACATCAGGGCCCAGGCAATCCGGTCTGGTGCCGATCGAAAGGCCGATGACATCTTCTTGTACCAGAGCTTCATCGTAAAGCGCCCGCAGTTTTTCCACGGGTGCGTAAGTATTTGTAAATGTTTGGAAATAAGCGATATATTTTACGGCTTGCTTTGCATAGTACTTTTTCCCGTTTATAATCTGTTCGGCAACCGAAGGCAGAATTCCCTGCTGGCGCAACTTCGAGCCTCTGCCGTCGCAGTATATGCAGCCGCCCGTGGCTACGTGTCCGTCTCGATTCGGGCAGGTAAAGCCCGCGTCAATCTGCAGTTTATGGACATTACAGCCGAACAGGTTCCGCCAGTAGCTTTTCAGGTCGTAATAATTTTTATTGTTTTTCCAAAAATCCGGTTTAGCCAAAGTCGCCTCTTTTTTATGTTGTAATTTTACAGCCTATGCCGTAAAAAAACCTTATCATTCCGGTGAAAGGACTGTGTCATAATTAGCTTTAGTGTCATTTCAAAGCGAAGCTTATAGTCCAGCTATGCTGGGGAGAAATCTTGATTTTAATAAATTCAGTATTTTAAGATTCCTCACGAATGTTCGGAATGACATTCGTTATTATTCTTACACCGTCTCAAGAACCGGAATACAAAAAACTTTTAACATTGATTTTATACGAGTGCAAGTAACCGGATGAAAAATGGATAATTTAACGGACAACTATGATATTGCGGTAATCGGCGGCGGTCATGCCGGCTGCGAAGCAGCGCTGGCTTGTGTTCGCATGGGTTGCCGTACAATATTGTTCAATATTAATCTGGACTCGATAGCGCTGATGTCCTGCAATCCGGCCATCGGTGGATTAGCCAAAGGGCAATTGGTCAAGGAAATTGACGCCCTCGGCGGCGAGATGGGCAAAGTGACCGATAAAACCGCCGTGCATTTTCGCATGCTCAATGCCTCCAAAGGTCCGGCTGTTCATTCTTCCCGGATGCAGTGCGATAAGCAACTCTATCGTCTGACCATGAAAGCCGTTGTCGAAAATCAGCCCAATCTCTACATTCGTCAGGCGATGATCGAAAGCCTGGTCATTGAAGACGGTAAAGTAATAGGTGTGCTGGATCAGAGCGAACATTTTTACGGCGCGAAAAAAGTCGTCATTACCACCGGCACTTTTTTAAACGGTCTGGTGCATGTCGGCGCTTCGCAAACTCCTTCGGGACGAGCCGGAGAGCTCGCTTCCGTTGGTCTGGCCAATAATCTTAAACAACTTGGTTTTGATATCGGCAGAATGAAAACGGGAACTCCGCCGCGTCTGCGAGCCTCTTCCATTGATTTTTCCCGCCTGGAGCGGCAGGACAGCGATCCCGCTCCGCAGCCTTTTTCTTTTACGACTGAAAAGTTGCGGTCGGAACGTCTGCCTTCGTATTTTTCCGCCACATCCGCCGAAACACATCGCGTGATCCGGGAAAACATTCAGTACTCGCCGTTATATTCCGGCGTAATCAAAGGCGTGAGCGCCCGCTACTGCCCATCGCTGGAAGATAAGGTCATGCGCTTCACGGAACGCCAGAGCCATCCGGTGGTTCTCGAACATGAGGGACTCGACACACAGGAGATTTACGCCAAGGGTTTGGGCAACTGTCTTCCGCTGGAATTGCAGTACAAGATCGTCAACAGCGTGAAAGGCCTGGAGCAAGCGCAGATCATGCGTCCGGCTTATGCCATCGAATATGATTTTGTTCAGCCGACCCAACTCAAACCCACTCTGGAGACAAAATTGGTGCAGGGGTTGTATCTTGCCGGTCAGATCAACGGCACGTCTGGTTATGAAGAAGCGGCCGCACAGGGTCTTTGGGCGGGGATCAATGCCGCCCGCTCTGTACAAGGTGGGCCGCCTTTTATTCTGGATCGCTCCGAGGCCTACATGGCGGTGATGATCGATGACCTCGTCACCCGCGGCGTGGATGAACCCTACCGCATGTTTACTTCGCGCGCCGAATACCGCCTGATTCTGCGGGAAGACAACGCCGTGATTCGTTTGATGGGGAAGGGCTGCGAGCTGGGGCTGGTTGACAGCGGGCATTATCTGGAACTTCAGGATAAAATAGAACGCATCGAGCGGGGCATTGCTTATCTGAAAGCATCGCCCGTTAAACCGACGGCGGACACAAACGAAAAACTGGCGATGCTCAACTCTCCGTCTCTGAACAATCACAGCACGCTTCATGGTCTTCTAAAAAGACATGAACTATCTTACGACAACTTGTCTGTATTTCCCGGCTGGCAGCCGCAGCCGGATGCTTTTGTCAAACAGCAGATTGAAATCGAAACCAAGTACGAAGGCTACATCAAACGGCAGTTCGATGCCGTCAAAAAGTTAAAGGAACAGGAAAAAAAGAAAATCCCGCCGGACTTTGATTACAACGGTGTTCCCGGCCTTTCCAACGAACTCAAAGCAAAGCTCACCAAAGTTGCTCCGCAAACACTGGGCCAGATGGAGCGCATCCCCGGCATGACCGAAGGAGCGATATCGGCGGTCCTAATTATGATGAAAAAACAGGAGTTAACGGATAATATAAAAAAATAACAGGATGAGTCTTACTGAAACGAACCGGGAATGATAGAATATGCACAATTCTGATAATTCAGAAATGGAACAGAATTGTAAAATATTATCGAACGCTTTTGAGGGTCTTTTATCCTGGAAATGGGACAGCCGGTTTGATGTCGTTTTGGCTGAGTTTAGCGCAGACAATAGAGACCGCATTCGCGCAATCCTGAATCGATATCTCAGCATTACATGGAATAGCTTGAATATTGATCAAGCACCTGACAACGTTCAGAATATAAATTTTCATCTTGGTAAACTAAGGGCTGGGCAGCTGCTTTTTACCTCTGATCCAACCAGAGATTCTTTTCTCTTTTGTGCCTGGTGGCCATGGGGCAATGGCAAGAACATCTCCATCCGAATCGCGCCATTCTATAAAAAAATATCAGGTTCAGAGAAGGCCGAAAAAAATAAACAGTTTAAAAAATGGTTTGGAATTTAATGTACTTTAGGTACGGGCAATATAAGAACACATTTGGGTTGCCGGACAAATTCGGAGGATATAACAATTAATTCAATCTCTTCATTCTTCCAGAATCTGATTGCGCTTTGGCCTTCGGCGAGTTTTTCCTTGTCCAGATAATATTTCCCGTTCATCCCACGATAAAGCAATTAGAAATATTTGTTGTCAACAAGTATACAACTTGTTGACAACTTTTAAAATCAATATTCAGAAAAGTTGTCTACATCGATGATTTTATTTCTTGGAAGCTAAATGCGCTTTGACCTGGGCGAGTTTTTCTTTGTCCAGATAATATTTCCCGTTGTTGGTTTTGATGACGATGCCGTCGGCAATCAGCAGGTTCAGCGCTCTGGGACGGATGTTTTTGGTTCCCACGCGGAAGATATTTTTCCGTTCATCCTGAATTTTGACCGCTCTTCCCTCTTTGAAGGCTCTGGCTTCTTCCATTTCGGCAATAATCTTCAGGCACGTTCGCCGGACAGCCACTCCACCCATGTAGAGAAAAATGAAAACAATGGCAATAAAAACGGCAGCGAGCATCAATATTTGCAAATAAGCGGGCATAAAAATCTCTCTAAAATATTTCTGAATTCGTTCATACAATTGATAGGTTTGTTTGTCAATCCATCGATCAGTGTCATTAATTTGACGGCAGGGTGATTTTTCCCGAAAAAAAGCAACTAAATCAGGCAATAATTGCCTTGACTAATAAATCATGTTGCCTTAGTTTTTTCGTGCATTTCGAAAATTTGGTTTTTCTGAAGAGCCGGAGATCATGCCATGAGCAAGAAAGTTACAAGATATAAACAGAGCACGCATGAATTTGTTTTGTGGACGATACGCTACCTGCTGGTTTTTTCGGTTATTATCAATCTTGTTTACATCATGCTTGATTTGCAGAATAAAAGTTTTGCCACGCAAAGCGCCCTGATGAACGCCGTTGAAAGAAATATTACCATCATATTCTGGGCGCTGGTGACCTTCGCGATCACCTTTTTGCATGATTATTTTGAAAAAAATAAAAACATACATATTCCGGACATTCTGGAAGCCATGATAATAGTTTTTATCTATGCCGGCATATTTTTAAGCGCGCGTTTTAATTTGTATGACGACGTATTTTGGTGGGATGTCCTGCTGCATACGGGTTCAGGCGTCATTCTTGGATTTATAGGATTTCTGCTCATCTATAAGCTGAATAGCAGGCACAGCATGAATATCAGTCCGTTGCTGGTTGCAGTTTTCGCCTTTACCTTTGCCGTTACGATGGATGTGGTTTTTGAAATTTATGAGTTTGCTATGGATGTTATTTTTGGAACGGATATGCAGTCGTGGAATTTGCCCACGGATACCATAGAACTGGGTAGATCATTTCAGGGCATAGGCTTGCGGGATACCATGTCGGATTTAATATTCGATACCATCGGCGCTTTGGCTATTTCCTTTATATGTTTCTTTTTATATAAAAACGATAAGAAAAAATCTTTGAAGCTGATGCACGAAGTTTTTCCGGATAAATAAATATGAAAAAAGCCTATGTTCACGGATATGACCGACGGGAAAATATCCGGTTGCAGGATCAAGCCTCAACGTTGATCGAGTTGCTGCATTCCGACACTTTTTATCCGGCGGGAAGCCGTGTTCTGGAGGCCGGCTGCGGCGTCGGTGCGCAGACGGTCACGCTTGCGAAAAACAGCCCCGGCGCTTTGATTGTCTCGATAGATATATCCGAAACTTCCGTCAACGAAGCCAGACACAAAGTTGAAGAGGCAGGTTTGACAAATGTTCAATTTGCGCAGGCGGATATTTTCAGTTTACCCTACGGGTTGGAATCATTCGACCATATTTTTGTCTGTTTCGTTTTGGAGCATCTTTCCCGGCCGGTGGAAGCTCTGCAAACACTGAAAAAATATTTAAAGCCGGATGGGACGATCACGGTAATTGAGGGAGACCACGGTTCGGCCTATTTTTATCCGGACAGCGAAGCGGCTCACAAAGCAATTCGGTGCCAAGTTGAACTGCAGCGG
>JAJFTS010000006.1 GCA_021372815.1 Deltaproteobacteria bacterium
CCGGAAATGTCTTCCAGGGTTTTACACTGGCTCAATGCCTCCTCAACATCAAATGATAACTTCATGGTAAATCCTCCTGTCTATTCTGGTTTTATTCTTTATCTTATATAAAACCATTTACACAGGTAGATTTACACTCCCGAGGAAAACTTTTCCCTCGGTTGTTTTCACCTTAAAATAGTCTATCTCTGGCCGGCGGGCATCAAGACCTCCTTCATACCAGCGATCTAAAATTTCCGCGATTTCCAGGCGCCGTCCCTGATAGACAAAAGCCGCAGGCCGCTCATTGGCCTTGTAGCCGCTGTAACATTCAACTTCTACTTTTTCGTAATTCATAGATGCTCATTACCCTGCGTTACCTGGCTACTATTATACCCCGATATGCTTTGTACATGGGATAATTCTACTAATGCTTTGAACCCACTCCAATCCGCAAAAAGCCATCATCCGGAGATAATCTATTATTCGTTCCCCTCTCTACTATCTTATCGGACATGAAAATGTTTACACAATCGTTACGTTTTGTAAGTACACAATATTGAATGTTTTTTAACTAAAAGGAAAAGTGTTGGTTAAAGTTTTTCTTGTCCGCTTTTCCTTGATTTATTTCAATATTTCAATATTTATTTATTGATGAACATTGATCATTCCGGCATGGTTCTGGCCGGCGAAGTGCCCATATAGTGCCCTCCAGGGTATTTAGGGTAAATCCGGAATTATTTAAACTGAACCCCGGCCTCCGCTGGGGTGACAAGTGTGGTGGCCATGTGCCCAATGTCGTTCCAATTGCTGAACTGTTAATAACTTAATGGCTGTTAATCATTTTCAATTGATTTCATGATTTTCATTAAATAATTATATCAATATATAAATATAACTTTACAAATCAAATTGATGGCGACTTGCTGAAAAGTTTAAAAAAGCCGGCGATTGAACTTCACCACCCTGCTAATAATCTACTTAAGGAGTGGTGCATAAGCTATTGAATAATAATGTAAATAGTAGCTAGTGAAGGGTGAAGGGGAAAGTTTTAAGTAATTAAGGGTAAAAAAAAGTTCAAAGTTCTCCTACGTCGCTACGCTCCTAGGATAGTTCGGCTAACGTTTCCTATACTCAACGAGTCCTCACTATATGTTCAACGTTCAAGGTAAAAAATCAGAGGAATAAGCTGAAGACTGAAGAAAAACTGTGAACTGTGAAGAGTGAAGAGAAAGAACTTTTCTACGTTCAAAGATTAGGGGATTAGGATAGTTCCCAATTCCGATAAATCGGGATTGGATAGTTCGATTTGCTCTTCGAACTTCGCTGCGCTCGTTACTAGAGAATCTCACTACCACTTACTCTTCGGGCGTCGTTTCTCTCGCTCTGAGCACATGTCACTACTTCTCCAGAACCTGCACTTCTGTCGCGGAAGTGATCAGCCATTTTTTCTCGACTTTTTGCAGGGTGAATTCCAGCATCAGTACTTCGTCGTTTCTTTGTCCGTCAGCACCCGTTGCTTTGATATACGCTGTGGTCACGGCTTTTGCCTGCGGAAGCCGGATGGATTCGACCTTCAAATCTTCGAGTTTAACGGAAATATTTTTATAATATTTTCGGGCTATCATCAGATAAGCTGGCACATCTTTTTTATCAACGGATTGGGAAATTTCATAAGCGGGTATCTCGACCTGACAGTTCGGGGCAATTCTTTCCTGCACATGTCGGATACGGGATGCCATCGTCAAGTCGCTGTCAGCCGACGACCATGTCATTTCTCCGGCGATGGAGCGCAGCTGCTTTTTCACAGCCCTGGCTTCCCAGTCCACGAACAAAAGTAAAACCGCCGCGACTGCCGCGGCAAGTATCAGCCCTGCTGTCTGATATTTTTTTGTTACCATAACGGCGCTCCTGCGATACGGGTTACGGGTGTCTGGCCGAAAGTGTGCGTTTCGGCAGGCATGCTGCGATTATCCCCCACAACATAAACATAACCGGGCTTGACAGAGACGGGTAAAATATTCCAATCGCTCTTATTCACAACATATGGCTCTTCGATTTTTTTGCCGTCAACAAAAAGATTTCCTTCTTTGAATTCAACGGACTGACCTTCCGCAGCCACAACACGCTTCAGCAGCATAACCTTTTGTCCCGCCATTCGCACCATCACAACATCCGGCCAGGCAGGTTTGGAAAACAGATAACGCGGCGTAAAGCAGAAATTGAATGAACCGGTAACATAGGCGGGCGCCATACTCTCACCCTGCACCCGAAAAGGGATGAGCGCATATTTAAACACAAGAACGGCTACGACCGCGACGACGGCAAGGCGCAGCAAATAATTTTTTGTAATCTTCGGAAAAAAGAATTTTCTTGCGGAGTATCTATCGATCATTCACGCCTCCACACCGGCGCATAATACCTTGAGCGGCGATGATGCCGGAAATTGCCGCTCCCACAATGCCGCGGCTCTTGCCGGTGCCGTCACCGGCGACAAAAACACCCTGGACGTTTGTTTCCAGATAACGGTCGGTCGGAAAATGTGTGTCAAAAAACTTTATTTCCGGCGCATACAGCAGGGTTGAGGGATGAAGAATACCCGGAATGATTTTATCCAGTGCTTTGAGCGATTCCCACAGGTTGTCGATAATGCGCGCGGGCATGGCCAGGGTGATATCTCCGGGCGTTGCGCTGCAGGTCGCCTTGCAGACTTCAAAATGATTTGTCTTGCTGTTGAATGCGGCAAGCGAGCTTCTTCTGCCCTCCCGGAAATCACCTATCCGCTGGATAATCGGCCTGCCGCCGCCCAGCAGAAAACATTGTTTGGCAATGCTTTGCCCGAATTCCGTCGTATCGGAAAAAGGCTTGGTCAGAGCAACGGTATTGATCAGGGCAAAGTTCGTGTTTTTTGTTTTTTTGCCGGAAAGAGCATCGCCGTTGACTAATTTGAAAGTGCCGTAATTTTCCACACGCACCCGTCCGCCGGGATTGGTGCAGAAGGTTCTGACTTTATCGCCGTGCCGCCCTGTTTTAAAAATAAATTTGGGATCATAAACAATATCGGTAATGAAATCGTAAGATTTTCTGTTGAGCTCCAGGCGAATTCCCACATCGATCGGACCGAAATTATTCCGGATGTTCAGCTTCCTGGCTAAGTCACGAAACCAGTAGGCGCCGCTGCGCCCCGGCGCGGCCAGAATAACCCGTGCGTTGCAGTTTATTCGTTTTTCACCGGCGCTGCAGTCCAGACGAAAATTATTGTCGCTGCGTTTTTCGATGGCGATGACTTCGGTATTCAGCAGAAAATCTGTTTTCTTCAGATAGCCGCGCAGATAGTCAACCAGATCTTTGCCGTTATCGGTGCCCCAGTGCCATTGCTCGGGTGCAATAAATTGCGCGCCATGCTCGGAGGCCATAGCCGACAGCGCCAGGAGTTTTTTGTTATTTTCGATAAAGGTAACCTGCCGGCAGCGCGGAAATCCGGTAAAGATTTGTTTGATTTCCTGCATCATGCCCTCCGCCGCGGCGCGATCAATCTGCAGCTCTTCAATATCCAGTCCGACGCGGTAATCGAAATTCAGTTTACCGTCATTGAGCAGTCCTCCCGCGGGATAGGGGCTGCGATCCATAACGGCAATCTTATCCAGTCCCAGTTTTTCCAGCCAGATGGCGGCAAAAAGTCCGGCCGGACCGGAACCGATAATGACAACGTTATAGTTTTTTGTTTTCATAGCCGAGTAGTTCCCAGCGTCGTTCGACTAACAAGGTTATATGTACAGAATGTTCACTCTTTTGTGCTTTGAGAAACTTACCTTCGGCATCTTTTAATTCGTATTCTGACATTTAATATTAAAACCATGCCGGGGTGAAGTCGTTAAAAGTGTTGCCGCGGGAATCATTAACCTTTCAAAGCGATAAACAACCCAACCACCGCGACAAATGAAAGAATAAAAGGATTCTGCGTGGCGTTCAGTCCCGTTATTTGTTCAGCCCCCATACATGATGCCGCCTGATATCCCAGATAGACAATTGCTCCTATATTAATTATCACTCCCAGTATTGTCAGCATAAGATTCTCCTTTCCATCGATAGTCGCCAAGTTATATTTAATCTGTTGCCGGAGTAAAATAAAAACACTCTATTTTAATCCGTTCAGAGCATCCCCTTTTTCAGTATGGCAATCAGAAGCCAGATTCCTAAAACCGCAGCCGCGGAAAACCCCAGCATTCCCACAAGAGATATCCCGTAAACAAGCGGCGGCGTGCTGTAGGCAAGCAAGAAAGCGGAACCGATGATCAGAGCGGCAATAATGATGGAAAAGGAAAGACGATTGCTGGCCTGATCAAGGTCCCGGAGAAAAGTGTCGATCCAGCGCATTTCCATGTTGATGGTCATTTTATTCTGGCGGATAAGTTTCGTGAGTTGAAGCATTTCACGGGGAAGCTCCTGCAAAACATTCAAAGAATCGTAAACCGTTGTAAAAAGATTCTCGGCGAGCCTTCCCGGTGAATACCGGGCGAGTTTGGCCCGTTTCACGAATGGCTGGGCGTGGGCAATAATATCGAATTCCGGATCCAGCAGACGGGCAATTCCTTCCAGAGCGGCAAAGGCTTTAATCATCAAAAATATGACCGGAGGAATCCTGATCCTGTTGTGCGAGGCAATCTCCAGCAGATCCTGAAGCATACGCGCCAGATCAACTTCTTTCAGGGATTTGAAGAGATGTTTGCCCATGAAATCGTCGATCTCTTTTTCCAGCAGCCGGAGATCCGGTTCTTCGTCGTATTCGCCCAGTTTCAACATGAGTCTCGCGCACTGCTCCGCGTCCTTTCGCGCGATGCTCTCCAGAATATCCACAAAAAGAGCTTTCGTGTTCTTATCCACGGAACCGGTCATGCCGAAATCAAGGATGCAGATGACATTATCCGGAAGAACAAAAACATTGCCCGGATGAGGATCGGCATGGAAGAACCCGAATTCAAACACCTGTTTCATGATAAAATTGGCGCCGCGGAATGTAATGGTCTCCAAATCCAATCCGGCGGCTTCGAGTTTTTCGACTTCGGAGACTTTGATGCCGTCGACATAATCCATGGTCAAAACACGGGTGCCGGAATAATCAGAATAAACCTTGGGAATATAAATCGTCCTGTCATCCAGAAACTGGGTGGAAACTCTCTCCATGCTGGCGGCTTCCGTGCCGAAATCAAGCTCGCGCTCAATCGTTCGCGCGAATTCTTCAATCACCCGGGTCGGCTTTTGAAAAGATACTTCCTCAATGTTTTTCTCCATCAAGGTGGCCAGATGGAGCATGATTTCCAGATCTATTTCTATAATGTTTTTGATTCCGGGTCTCTGAACTTTAACGGCTACTACCGTGCCGTCGTTGAGCACCGCTTTGTGAACCTGAGCGATAGACGCGGAGGCCAAAGGAGTTTCCCCGAAAGAAGAAAAAAATGTTTCTATGTTGTCGCCCAGTTCAGCTTCAATAATTTCTTTGGCTTCAGCGTAGGAAAAAGGCGGAACTTCATCTTGAAGTTTTTCCAGCTCGCTGATGACGTCGGCGGGAATAACATCGGGTCTTGTGGAAAGAATCTGTGCGAATTTAATGAACGTCGGCCCCAACTCTTCGAAAAGAAGCCTCAGACGTTCCGCCCGGGTTAACTTTTCAACATTTTCACGCTTGTGCCGGGAAATCATCTGAAGACCGATCTCAATGTACTGATCGATCTTCAGTCTTTCCACAAGATCATCAAAACCGTAACGGAAAAGAATCGAGAGAATCTGACGATAGCGGCTGAAATTACGGTAAGTCCGCCCAAGAACACCTATTTGTCTGATGCTTAACATCCGCTGAGAACCCCAAATGTTTTCATATTGCGGCCTGTTTTTTTCGGCCGGTAATTACCCTGACAGGCACTATTTTTTGGCGGTCTTGCGGGCTTTTTTCAGATTGTTAACCTCTTTCTTCAAAGCATTCAGCTCTTTTTTGCTGGCGATATCGGCGCTGGCCATATAATCGGCAATTCCTTTTTGAATCCTGGCTTCCATATCCTTTCTGGCCTTTTCATATTTTTTGGTAACATCGGCGATAAACTTTTTTCCTTCCGACTCGCTCATTTTGCTTTTTTTAATCACCTCTTTGGCCATTGCTTCCATTTCAGAACGGGTTTTCAAGGCCATACCAATTCCTGTCATCATAATTTTTTTCATCATTTCAAACGGCATAACAACCTCCTTTTGGTTAATTTGTGTTTTTCTTAAAAAGAACAAATGAGATTTAATAAATTTCCTGTCCGGCGACGCACCGCCTTATTGTATACAAAATATAAGGAAGTCCCGCTTGTATGTCAATTAATTTTAACCAATTATCTGCGAACGGACGACACCGTTTGCTGTCGATATTTCTGTTCGGGAAAATAATTACTGTCAACGCTGACGTGTTTATAATGAAATATGAAACTGCCGGGAACAATAATGGTCTTCGGTTTTACCCTGGCAAAAAATTCATCTTCGCCGCCATAAAGAGGAAATTTTTCGTTAAAGGGAACCCCGTTGATTAAATGACGGGAAAGCAGGGAAACCTTTATCGCCAGACAAAATCCGTTTGCCTTTTTTATTTTTTTCGGAATTTTGTTTTTCATCTGTTCGGCTAATGAATTGATCTCCTCCTGGTTGTCCGTGGGAATATAATTTTCAATAAAATTGGAAATATGCTGGGCGGGAATATGTCCCGGCGCGTTGGTGACCGGAACGGCAACGGTGGAAAAAAACGAATTGCCCAATGCGCAAATCAGATTATCCGCCCAATGATTGGAGAAGACAACATCGTTGTTGCATATAATCAGATAATCTTTATCCCTGTTCAATTCAAAGCCCTTGTTCCATAAACTTGTCAATCCGCGGTTGGTTTTATTTTTAAAGAATTTTAATCCATGATTTTTATATTGATGATAAATGCTTTCTATGTTTTCGGAAGAATGATCATCCAGCAGCCATAAATCATAATCTATCTTTTCATTAATCGTAGCGTAAAAAGACTCCAGGGCTCTTTGAGTATAATCTATATGATTATAACTGGTCAGAACAATGCCTGCCCTGGGTTTGGAAAGAGGCTTATTTTTTCTGAAGAAATATTTTATAAGGAGTTGATTGGTCATGCATCAACCATACGAGTTTTCGTCTTATACGTCAACCATCCGCTGATTTCGATCAAACTTCATCAATTGTTCGCATCGCCGGGGCGATACCAAGCCCGCTGCTGTCGTTATGGATGATGCTTCCTGCACACAGTCTATGCAATCCACTCACTGATGTCCTGTTTGGAACGTTGCCATTCAAGACCGTAAGATCGTTTGCCCACATCGCAATAGCGGCAGAATGGCTTGGGACGGCTCAAAAAACGGAGAAGCTCCGAAGCTTTTCTTACACGATGAATATCCAGATAATCTCCTTCTTCCAGTTCCATACGGGTTCCAAATCTTTTATTGAAATGACGAACATTGGGGGCAATGGTGCATGAATACAATTTTCCCTCCATCAGCAACGGAAGATTATTGGCATGAAAACATCCACTAAAGCTCTTTCCCGGATTCTGGCTTCCCTTGATATCCAGAGGAATCTTATAAGAAGTTTTGGTTATTTCTCCGGTTTGGTTATAATGCTCAAACATGACATCATGCGCAGCCGAAGTTTGCTTCATGGCCTCATAATCCAGATTGATGGGATATTTAGTGTTGACGATTACAATTTTATGATTATGGCAGATCCGCCAGAATTCTTCGTCCTGCTTGAGCAGCAAAATTCCGTTGGTTACGAGATGGATTATTGTTCCGGGGAAAAATAATCTTGTATTGATTAATATTTCTTTCAGCTGCGGATGGAGCAAAGGTTCTCCCCCCATGACACCGATGCGGGCAACATCGCCTTTGAGTATTTCCGACATCCGGCGGAGATCTTTTTTTATGTCATCCGGTGACACAAACCTCTCTTCCGCAATAGCGGCGAAATGATCACACCCTTTGCATCGGAGATTGCAATGGTCGAGAATGTTTAAAACAAAATAGGAAAGTTTACGCTGCGGCGTCAGGCGCCGTCCGGCATCATTCAAACAGACCCGCCGGTATATATTTTTATAACTGAATTTCCTGATCAAAGGGACAAAGTCACCGATGACTTCCTGAATATTTCGTTTGAACATAAGCGTTAATCAAGTGTAAGATATTTTTCTAGTTGCACTCTATCTATCTGTTTCTTAATGTCCGGCAAAATTAAGCCGTCGCAACAATACACTGCCGTCAAAGAGTATATTATCATACAATGTTTTTGTCAGAGGTTTTACGGGATGATACAGTTTGTTTTTTTCACTTCCGTACAGCCAGAACGCCGGTCGATATCTCATGGTCCCCCTGGTGTAAAATTTATTATCCATATCAGGAACTGTAAATTTGCTGCTGCCGCTGATATCCCGGATGGTGAACTGATTATGATGCAGCAACGTCGGGAGCGCAACTTCATGATGCCCTCGCCATCCGCTTATAAATGTTTGATGCAGAAACGACAACGCTGAATTTGAAATCCGATAGATCGGGTTGAATGAACAAATTCTTTCCGGCAAGGGAATGGATTCCCGGGGATGATTCAATTCCCACCACGGCCAACCCGGTTCATCCTGGTACGAATGAATATGACAGCTCAAGAAATCGGCATCTATTCCCAGAAAGGATTCAAAAAAATATCGCCATTGACCGGAAAATTTCACATCGTATTCAATCGCCCAGTAATAATCGTAGTGAGGCTTGTCCAGAAAAAAGCGGAAAACCGGAAAGTGTGCATGACCGGGAATGATGTTTTGTCCTATTGTGGGATAACCAAGAGAAGACAGGCACTCACGGGAGTAATAATATGGAGAGAGTTTTTTTATCTTTTCAGGAATGATATTTCCGGCTGCATCATAAAGAAAAAAAGCATCTCCCATGTTTTGAGTGGACAGGCGAATATTTTCAAATTCTTTAATGACGGTCGGGGATGATAAATGGGAAAGGAATAAGAATGCCTGCTTTGCGTTGTTCATGATTTATGTTTGTTTATTGATTTCGGGTTATAAAAATTTTGTCAGTTCAATTTTCCGGAAGCTGATTTATAATCTTATTTTATGGAATTTATATACCTCCTCTAGTCCGGTATCGAAGAAACACCTTGCCCGTTTCGGTGCATGACTTCCAGCCAATACTTGGCCTTTTCATGTCCCTGCCGGGCGGCTTTCTGATACCATTTTTCAGCCTCATCAAGATCCTTCTGAATAACGATACCTTCCTGATAAATACCGCCCAGATTGAACTGAGCATCGACATTTCCCTGCTCAGCCGCCTTGAGATACCACTTGATCGCCTCGGCAAAATTCTGTTCAACGCCTTCCCCGAAAAAATATTTCAAACCATAATTATACTGGGCTTCCGCGTCTCCATGTTCAGCCGCCATCCGAAACCATTTTACAGATTCGGCATCGTTCTGTTCAACCCCCAGGCCGTCTTTATACATTAGCCCCAGTATATTCTGAGCGCCCGCATGTCCCTGCCGGGCCGCCTCCAGATACCACTTTACCGCTTCGGCCTCGTCCTGCTCAACACCCTTGCCCTCTTTGTACATCACTCCCAGATTATATTGGGCATCGGCAATTCCCTGCCGGGCGGCTTCACGATACCATTTAACCGCCTCGGCTTCATCCTGCGGAATTCCCTGGCCTTCTTTGTATATAGCCTCAACGATATCTCTGGCTTTGGCATGTCCCTGCCGGGCCGCCTCCAGATACCACTTTACCGCCTCGGCAACATCCTGCTCAATAAATATGCCGTCATGATATATATTGCCCAGATTGAATTGAGCATCAATGTTCCCCTGTCCGGCCGATTTAATATACCACTTGATAGCTTCGCCGGCATCTTTCGGGACTCCTTCACCAAAAAAATATACCAAACCAAGTTTATACTGGGCTTCACTATCTCCCTGCCGGGCCGCCTCCAGATACCACTTTACTGCCTCGGCATCGTTCTGCTCAACACCCAAGCCATCGTGATACATATCGCCAATTTTTAATTGTGCGGGGACAATCCCCTGCCGGGCTGACTTTAAAAACCATCGGGCAGCTTCGGCCTCGTCCTGATTAACACCTCTTCCTTTCTGGTACATCATGCCCAGTATGTTCTGGGCATCCGCATTCCCTTTTTCAGCCGCCCTTCGATGCCATTTTGCGGCTTCGGCATCGTCCCGGGGAATGTTCTTGCTTTCTTTATACATTTCATCCAGTGCGGCATCGGCCCCGGCATGTCCCTGCCCGGATGCCTCAAGATACCACTTCGCTGCTTCCGCATCGTCACTGGAAACACCGGACCCGTTTTGATACATTTCAGCGATATTGAACTGGGCGTCGGCAATGCCCTGCCGGGCGGATCTTAACAGCCATTTTGCCGCTTCGACTTCGTCCCGGTCAACATCTTCTCCTTTCCGGTACATCATTCCCAGATTATACTGGGCATCGGCAATGCCGTCCTGAGCCGCCTTCTGATATAATTTTACTCTCTGTTTATTTTCCTGATCGACATCCCTGACTTCTGCAATTACGACCGCCGGTTTAACGCTGACCTCCGTATGTTCCAGTTCGGGATCACTGCTATAATTTTTTTCCGGCTCAACATCTTCCGGTGAAACTCGCCTGTCTTCGTTGCTTGCCTTATTTCCGGTTTCCCGGGGTTTTGCCCGCTCCGGCTCTTCTTCACTCTGGAATAATTCCTGATCCAGGGTTTTCCGGACTTTTACCTGCTCCCGCGCTTCATCACGCCGGGGCAATTCCCTGTCTCTCGTTTTCCGGGCTTTAACCTGTTCCTGCTCTTCATCACGCCGATGCAATTCCTCGACATCCGTATCATCACTTTGAGTATCGTTGAATTCATTGTGCATCATATCCACTGCGGCTTGAGCATCCTTATGACCCTGTTCGGCTGCTTTTCGATACCATTTTACCGCCTTCAAATTGTCCCGCGGAACGCCTTTTCCCTCCCGGAACATTTCGGCAAGATTATACTGGGCATTCGCAATTCCCTGTTGCGCCGCTTTAAAAAACCATCCCACTGCCTTGACATCGTCTTTCGGCACACCTTTTCCATCAAGATACATTAATCCCAGATTGAACTGGGCAGCGGCGTTCCCTTGTCGGGCGGCCTTCTGATACCATTTTGCCGCTTTCCCCTGATCCCGGCTTACGCCTTTGCCTTCCTGATACATCCAGGCCAGATTTAATTGAGCTTTGGCGTGTTCCTGTTGAGCGGCTTTTAAGAACCACATTGCCGCTTCGATATCATCCTGTGGAACGCCATCCCCCTTCCAGTATCTTAATCCCAGATTGAACTGCGCAACCGCGTTTCCCTGTTCGGCAGCTTTACGAATATCCGCTAAAGGTAATATGCTTCTTCCCATTTTAAATTCTTCTCTTAAAAACTTTCTCTATATAAAACGATTCTCAATATTAAAATACTTTTTAAATGTTCATCCTTAATTGCGCCATCTTACCCGGTTAATAATTTATGCGAACTTTTCAATTTCCGTTATGAATCATAATAACACTATCATTTTTTTAAAATCCACTTTTTTTATATTTCTTTATTTCCTATACCACAGATCTTCAATCATGGCTAAAACACCTTCAACAATAATCAAAAATTGCTGAACTATAACTTAATATATGATACAAGGACTTAACAAAGATAAAAATAATCAGAAAATAAAAAATCTTTACTGTTCTCATTGACGTATAGCTAAACAAGTTGTCAGAATGATTGATAAAGCTGGTCTCAATTAAGAATATTTTTAAAATACATATGAAACAGCAAAGCAAAAATACAATCGGTTATCGTACCTATCATGATCAAATCAACCATCTGATTCAAGTGGGTGTGTCTCTTTCCGGAGAAAAGAATATCGGTCGTCTTCTGGAAATCATCGTGGAAGAGGCGCGAAAATTAACCAATGCCGACGCCGGCACGCTTTATATAATGTCGGACGACGAAACCAAACTCGAATTCGCTATTATTCAAAATGATTCCCTGAATATTCGCATGGGCGGCACCGGAGGAGCAATAACGTGGCCGGACGTCAATTTAATCAATAAGGACGGGAAGGTCAATAAAGCCAATGTGTCCGCTTATGTGGCCGTATCCGGTAAGACAGTAAATATCGCGGATGTCTATAACGTTCAGGGTTTTAACTTTGAAGGAACAAAGCAGTTCGATAAAAAAACCGGCTACCGTTCGAAATCCATGCTGGTCTCGCCACTGCGTAATTATGAAAATGATATTATCGGCGTTATACAGCTTTTGAACGCACTGGATCCGACAACCGGCGAAGTAATAAATTTTTCACGGGAATCGCAGGAGATTATTCTGTCCCTGGCGTCACAGGCGGGAATTGCTCTTTCCAACAGCCATTTGATTCATGATCTGGAGAGCCTGTTTGAATTGTTTATTAAAACGATCGCCACAACCATTGACGAAAGATCACCCTACTCGGGCGGCCATATACGCCGCGTTGCCGATTTGACCATGGCGATTGCCGATAAGATCAATAAAACACAGGAAGGTCCGTTTGCCGCTGTAAAATTTTCCGATGATCAAATGCGGGAATTACGTATGGCCGCCTGGCTGCATGATGTGGGAAAAATTACGACGCCCGAGTATATCCTCGATAAAAAAACAAAATTGCAGACCGTGCATGACCGCATCCATGAAGTTAAAACTCGCATCAAACTGATCAAAAAAGATTATCTGACGGCGAGTAAATCTGACCACCAGGATTTGCCTGTTCATAAAACCACCAGAAGCGTTCATGCGGAAATCAAGGCATTGGACAAGGAATATCAGTTTCTGCAGGAAGTAAATAAAGGCGAAGAATTCCTCAGTGATGAAAATATAGCCAGAATCAAAAAAATTGCCCAACGTGAGGTATGTGTGGACGGAGAGCTCAAACCGCTTCTTTCGGAAGAGGAGGTTTATAATTTATGCGTGCGCCGCGGGACGATTAACGAAGAAGAAAGAAAATTAATCAATCATCATGTTCTTGTTACCCATAAGATCCTGTCGGGACTCCCTTTCCCCAAAAAACTGCGTCATGTCGCCGATTATGCCGTCGCCCATCATGAAAATATTGATGGCAGCGGCTATCCTTTCGGGCTGAAAGGAGACGAAATTCCCCTGCAATCGAAAATTATCGCCCTTGCCGACGTTTTCGAAGCGCTAACCGCGGACCGGCCGCATCGGAAAGGCAAAATTCTATCCGAAGCTTTGGAAATAATGGAGTTCATGGTCAAAGATAAACACATTGACAAAGATTTATACAAGTTTTTTATCCGGGAAAAAATATACGCCGCTTATGCAAAAAAGGAGCTGACACCGCAACAAATAGACATTTGACAAGTTCGGATTATAAATAGTTTCCTTATCGACCCAAACCTCTATTTTATTCACGCTGAATGTCACTTTTTATTATCTTGAAACTTCAGGGTCTGCCCGTCTTTTCAAAAAGGCTGACGCAGTTTTTGCCTCTGTGTTTTGACGCATAGAGAGCGGCATCCGCCGCATGGATAAGCTTCTCTTTTTCTTCGGAATGGTCAGGATATGTGGAAACGCCCATGCTGATGGTCACATGCAGTTGTTGATTTTCATGTGGAATTTCTATCTCGGCAACGCTGGCGCGTATTCTCTCGGCGAGAATCATAGCCTGGCGGGAATCGGTCTCGGGCAGAATCATGACGAATTCTTCGCCGCCATAGCGTGCCGCAATATCCTCGGATCGAGAGATTTTTTTGGCGGCATTGGCCACATCCTTCAACACTTTGTCACCCAGTTGATGGCCATAGGTGTCGTTGAAAGATTTAAAGTTGTCAATATCCATCATGACGAGCGAAAATTTCTTGTTGTGACGGTGTGAACGTTTCATCTCCTGGTCCAGAAGAAGCTGGAAATAGCGGTGTACATAGAGTTTGGTCATGCCGTCGGTAGTGGCCAATTCAAAAAGCCTCGCGTTTTCAATGGAAATGGCGGCCTGAACGGAGAAGCTCCGGAGAATTTCCAAACGTTCAGGAGTAAAGGCATCTTCGCTCAGGTTATTCTCCATGTACAGAATACCCGACGTTTTGCCCTTGCTCATGATGGGTGTGCAGAGAATGGATTTGCACTGTACTTCCATGATATACGGGTCGCTGGTAAACAGGCCTTCTTTTGCAGCATTGCCCAGGACAATGTCCTCACCGCTGCGATAAACATAATTAACGATAGAACGGCAGATTTCAGGACAATCTTTAAGCGCTATCGACTGCATCACCAGAAATTCGTTTTTATCCACATCTTCACTGGCCTCAATAGTCAGTTCGCCGTCGGATTCCAGAATCAGATACCCGCGCTGGGCTCCGGCATTGGTGATGGATTCATGCATGATCTTCTGCAGAAGACGGTCCAGCATAATTTCGCTGGAGATGATCTGGGAAACTTTCATAGCCGTGGACAGATCGAGCATTTTAGTACTGCTTGTAGTTTCCGTAACGCCGCTGAGTGTCATACTTCCTGATGAACCGCTGATCGTTACGGTTCCTGTGAACTGCTGCTTTTGCTCACGAGGGATCAACGACGCGTATTTTTCCTCCAGTTGGGCGGTCTTGGCCGAAGCTCCCCACAATGAGTGGCATCTGTGCGCCTTCTGCATGAAAAATCCGGCCTCATCCTTACAGGAAGAATCAAGATAAAAGAGCGCCAGGCGCTCGCAGGCAATGGCTTCTTCCTGCTGGTATCCATTTTGGCGGGCACCTTCGATAGCCGCATGATAGAGATGTTGAGCTTCCCGGAAACGCCCCCTTATTCTCATCAGTTCCGCGGCCACCAGATCATATTTATGCCGAAAATTTTCAGGACAGGACTTTGCCCACCTGAGCATCTTCATCTGGTTTGCTTTCAGACGAATGACGTATCTTGTTTTATCCACAGGGGCGGCTTCGGCATAAGATGCCGTGAGCGTTAGTGAATAGTAAAAATAGAATTCGGGTATGTGCAGATTTCCCAGCGCGATTTTATTTTTTACGATCCGCTGCATAACAGGGATAAGATCACGGCATTTTGAGTATTCACCGAAAAGATAATTTATCCGAAGCCGGACAAGGGAAAAATAGAATGTTCCGAGCCTGTTGTTTTCAGATTGATAATATCCGGCCTGTTCCTGTTCATCGAAACCGTCACCGTTTAAACATCCCCTGCTTTCGGTTAAACCTTTCAGACAGAGGCACATCCTTGTATTTTCCGTATAGTTGCGCGCGATAAAAGGATCTTTACCTCCCAGCTGAAAATCCTTGTACTTTCCGTATTCCTCCATAATGTCATCGAGGTTATCTCCCAGCATGAGGCGGGTCATGCCCAACAGATTGACGCTGTGACCGCTGAAGATCAGATCGCCGTTTTCGATCCCGTTTTTGTAGGCATTTCTGAAATAATCAAGACTATGTCCGGCATGTTTGCTCCAGTGGAGAATTGTCATCGCAAACAGAAATTCTATCTTGCACCGGTTTTTTGCGTCGGCAATCTTTTCATTGATTTTTAATGCCGTTAGACCAAATCTGTAGCCGTGCTGATAAAAGCCGAGAGAAGACCCGGTGATAGCTCCCAGAGCAATATAGGCAAAGGGAGAATGATCGACATTTCCATATTCAATCAGCAAAGACGTTCCGGTTATTACAATGTACGCAAATAAATTCGCGTCAAAATAATAGGCAACCGTTCCGGTGTTAATGGCCAGATTCACATAGGCTAACTTTTCCTCTTCATCCCTATTCTCCGGAACACTGATGTATCGCATATCAATCAAATCTTCTATTTTTCTGCGGCCGAACTTGAACCTGAGTTTCAGCAGTTCCACGCCCACTCTTGCGTCGCTGACCTTTCCAGGCAAGCTCATGCCGACCATTCTCATTCCCTCGCGACCAACCCTCAGCGCTTCATCATAATTTCCCTGGGTAATGTATAGAACGATCATCAAGGAATGAACATTTGCCTTATCAATATTCGATTTAGCGTTTTTCACGACCACATCAAATATCTTTTCGGCCTCGCTGAAATTCAGATTGAGATACTCGCATTCCATTGCTTCTTTGTGTACGGAATAGGCAAGTTCGTAATGGCTCCTCCAGCAATATTCCGGCAGAAGCCCCATGGCGATTTTTAAATAAGATGAAGCCGAGGCATAGGCCGTCGATTTTTTCGATTTCTGCGCAGCCTGCAGATTAAGCTTCGCCAGCATAATTTCTTCATCCGTTCCGCTGATGAGTTTGATTCCGCGGTTGAGCTGGTCGACAATATAAAATATTTTCTCGTTAATATTTTTAGAGTCGGTTTTTTTCAGCACGTTAGTGCCGATGCGATAATGCATCGCCTCCTTTTCCTTTTCCGGAATCATGGAATAGGCCGCTTCCTGAATGCGGTCATGGTGAAACTTGTATAAATTTCCATGAAGGCTGATCATATCTTCCTGAATTGCGGAATTGAGATCGGTAAGGGTCTCGTCGATCGGTTTTCCGGAAACAACGGACAAGGATTCGAGATCAAACCTGTTGCCGATGCAGGCGCATATTTTTAAAATATCCCGGGTATTCTTCGGGAAATGAGAAATTTTTTCCGCCATGAATTCGATAACGTTTTCAGTAACCTGCATTTCCCGGATTTTATTTATATCCCATTCCCATCCGGTTTGGGGATTCAGTTGAAGAAGACGGTTATCGTAAATGTTTTTCAGGAACTGGATAACAAAAAAAGGATTCCCGGCTGTTTTCCTGCTGATAAGCTCGGCAAGAGGCAGAGATTTTTCAGCATCGCATAAGAGCACATTCATCATAATCAAATTGATGCTGGCAACACTCAGAGGGCCAAGGGTAATACTGTGTATCTTTCTGCCTTTCTTAACGATCTTATTGAGAGCAAGTGTAAGAGGATGGGCATCGTTTGTTTCGTTATCCCTGTATGCCCCGATTAGAAACAAATATTTTGTTTCATAAGTGGTCATTAAGTTTTCCAGGAGCTTTAAGCTGGCCTGGTCGGCCCACTGGAGGTCATCCAGAAAAAGGGCGACGGGATGTTCCTCCGTTGTAAAAACATTTATAAAGTTTTGAAAGACGAGGTTGAATCTGTTTATGGATTCTTCCGGGCCAAGCAACGGCAGGTCGGGCTGTTTATGAATGATCAGCTCCAGTTCCGGGATTACATCAGTTATAACTTTCCCGTTCGGTCCCAGGGCGAAAAGCAACATTTCTCTCCATGATTGTATTTTTTCCTCGCTCTCCGAGATGATCTGCCGGATGAGCCCCTGAAAAGACTGGATAATAGCGCTGTAGGGAACATCTTTGCGGAACTGATCATATTTGCCAAAAATGAAATAGCCCTTTTTAGCGATAATCGGTTTGTAAATTTCATTAACCAGAGCGGATTTGCCGATTCCCGGCTGGCCGGTCACCAGCATCATTTCACTTAACCCTTTGCATGTCCGCTCAAAGCATCGCATCAATTCAATACGTTCGTTATCACGATCGACAAGACTCCGGGGAATATTAAATCTTATGGAAATATCTTTTACTGCTATCGGGAATTCATCAACACGTCCTTTTTGATTCAACTGATTCAGACATTCATCAATGTCCGCCATTAATCCCAGACAATTCTGATATCTCTCCTCCGGATTTTTTGACAACATCTTTAAGATAATGGCGGATAATACCGGCGGAATGGAAGAATTCAGATCACTCGGAGAGAGCGGCTGACGCGCAATATGCGAGTGGATCAATTCCATAGGATCTTTAGACTTGAAAGGAACCTCGCCGGTCAGCATTTCGTACAAGGTTGCGCCCAGTGAATATATATCCGTGCGGTAATCTACACCCCTGTTCATCCTGCCGGTTTGCTCAGGGGACATGTATGATAGTGTTCCCTCAATAACATCAGGATTGTACAGTTCGTCATTGGCATGGGTCAATACTGCGGAAATGCCGAAATCGGTTATCTTGACCTCACCCTTCTCCGAATTGATCAAAATATTGTCAGGTTTTATATCGAGATGAATAATATTATTCTTATGAATTAATCCCAGGGTTTCGGATACTTTTGACGAAATCTGTAAAAACGACTTTAATCCAAGCTTTTCTTTTCTTAAAGTCTCTTTGAGCGATACACCGCCGAAATCCTCTTCAATGATGGCATATTTATCGTCATCTTCAACCAGATCGAATATTTTGATGATGTTTTTTACATCCAGTTTTCTTACCAGGGTATATTCCTGCTTGAAGCGCGCAATCTCCGAAGGGGTCGGATTCACGGTTTTGAGCAGTTTAATGATCAGCGGTTGCGTTTCATTTTCCTTACGCCCGCGGTAAATAATGGAATTTCTTGTTTCATGTATTTTTTCGCTCAGAATGTAATCGGCAATTTTTTCCATAATTTTAAACGATTCTAATATTACACTTTCTCAAGTAGCTTTGGACAAATTTATTTTTTGAAATAATCAGGTTATTCTTATATAAACTTTTCCTTCCTTTTGGGCAAGCAGCAAAGCGTTATCATATTTTTCCTATAAAATATTAATATCCGAAGACGCAGATCTTTTTCGACGGCTTAATCTATTGATGGGAATTTGAAAGTCTCACAGCAGACAAAAGTCACGAATAAAGAACCGGCTCCGTCTAGTTACATTTTAAGGAACACCCTGTTCGCTCAATCCACGATTTTTTTAAGAAAAAACACCCGCCGGCATAAGGCATGCTGACACGGATGATTTACAGATTTATATTCTTGTTTTCTGGTTTTTAACGCCTTCAATAAGCGCCTGCACCCTTGTCTTTAATTGCCCGGT
>JAJFTS010000012.1 GCA_021372815.1 Deltaproteobacteria bacterium
TGACGGCATGATCAACACCGGAAAGCGTCTCAATGCCCTCGACAAATTCCGCCATAATACGAAATACCCGCCATGATTCATTAACGGAAAGAGCATCAATTACGTACTGTTTTTCATCCATAAGACGACACTGCCCCCCTCAAGCGGAAGTTAAATTAAACCAGGGAAAAAGAAAATCAGGCTTAATATCTGCGGCGTCTCTGAACTTTGGCCAGACGGCGCTGAGCTTCGATTGTTTTTCTTTTTTGTTTTACAGAAGGTTTTTCGTAAGCGCGGCGGACTTTCAACTCCTTGAATAAACCGCTTTTCGAAAGTTTGTTCTTCAAAATTTTTAAAGCTTTCTCTACATCATTATCAATTACTTTTACTTCCAAATTAATTCCTCCTCTTCTTAATTATTTTAGTTTATTATTAAGTATGTTTACATCCCGCGTCGCTTTAGTGCCCCATCAGGGTATTCAGGGTACTTCGCTCCCGGAATAATTTCTGGATAGTTCAACTAACCAATTCCGATGCACTTCGCTTTCGGAATTGAAGTTGTCACTACAACTAACCAATCTGACTGCACGTCGCTTGTCACACTGGAGTCTCACAAACAAAAACAGGGCAGTACGGCAAAGCAAAATTTATTTGCTACCGTAATCCACCCTGCAATGTACAATTAATTTTAAATCACTCTCCTCGCTCTGGAGTCATATTTTTGAGCGCCTTCAGAAGGACATCATTCTCTTTTTTAGAGCCCACCGTCACCCTGATGCAATTGGGCGTCAGCGGTGGGAGGTTGAGATTTTTCACTGCGATGCCTTCCGCAACGAGATTGTTGTATATGCGATTGGAATCAAAAGCGCAACTAAAAAAAATAAAATTTGCAAGGGAAGAATAGGGTCTAATCCATTCGATCTCCTTCAAACCACGGTAAAGCTCTTCGCGTCTTTGAATTATCTCTTTGATTTGCTTAGAGAATTCACCTTCATAGTCCAGAAAAAAACCGGCGGCGGCCTGAGACAAAGAATTGACATTGTAAGGCAACCTGACCTTGTCTAACTGGGCAATAATATCCGGATTAGCGATTAAAAACCCCATACGGATGGAGGCCATTCCCAGCTTGGAAAGTGTCTTTAAGAAAACGACATTATCATATTTTTTTATTAGAGCAATCAGGCTCCGGCCGGAAAAAGCGCCGTAAGCTTCATCTATCACCACCAGTCCGGGAGTTTTTTTGATGATCGCCTCTACTTTACCGCGGCTGAAAATATTGCCGGTAGGACTGTTGGGTGAACTCAAAAAAATCAGAGCGGGAAAATTATCTCTTATTCTATCGGTAATGGCTTCCACATCCAGATCGAATCTTTTATCCAGAGGGACTTCGACAACCTTGTTGCCGGTGTTGATCGCGATAATTTTATACATGGAAAAGGTTGGAACGGGAACCAGCACGCCTTTGATTCTGCCTTTCATGGCCATGCAGAGCATCTGAATCAATTCGTCGGAACCGTTGCCCGGCATAATCATGTTTTTTTTCACACCGTAATATTTGGCGAATCTTTCGCGCAATACCGGCGCACCGGCGGCGGGATAACGGTTTAAATCGATCCCGCGCATTCTTTCCCGCAGTCTTCTCTTCAACGGCTCCTGAAGGGTAAAAGGATTTTCGTTGGCATCCATCTTTACCGCAGCCGTCTGCTCCGGCGCGCTGTAGCCGCTTTGTTCAAAAATTTCTTTTGCCACTAAATTCTTAATAACCATTGCAATAATCAAACAGCCTTAAAATATTTTCTGCGCTCTATATTCCAGTTCGCGTCGGTATATTTTTTCAACAATTCATTTTTAAGTCTTTCTTCCTCCGGAGTCAGAGCCCCTTCCTCCAGATCTATCCCCAGTTCTTCTATAAAACCTTTTTTCAGCTTCGCGCAGACTTCCCGGGCATCAACCGGCCGAGCAATTTCATCATTTACGGCCGTCATGGATTGCCTTAGTTTTTCCGCCCGCCGGGAAGTCCCGGCCGGGAACAATAAATCCGCCGTTTTCCCCGGACTAAAAGCCAAAAGCAGCAATCCGTGCTGTAAAAACCCGCCCCTTCTTCGCACCTGAGCGCTGCCGCATATTTTGCGGCCATTCACCAGGAGCTCGTTTTTCGAAGGCGTGGAAAAACAGCAGGGGCTCATCTCTTCTTTTGTCAGGACACGCCCCTCTTCGGCAAGACCGGCGTTTATTCCCAGATAGCTCAGACCGCGAACGAGGCATTGGCTGATGACTTTATAGGTCCCCGAAATATCGGCGGGAAATAATTTTTCCTGTTTCGCCGTCACCGAATAGGTAATTTCATTAAAATGAAAAACTGCTCTGCCGCCTGTGATCCTGCGGGCAATGTCCACTCCTTCCGCGCGGCATTTTTCAATATTCAACTCTTTTTTCGCGTCCTGAAAATAGCCGATGGTAACCGCCGCCGGAGTCGAAGAATAAAATCTTATTGTGGGCTGCTTTTTATTTTTTATGGTTTCCTGAAAAACCGCCTCATCTACGGCCATGTTTTCAAAAATATTATAATTTTGAAAATCCAGCAGTCTCCAGGACATACAAAAGGCTTATTCGCTTTCTTCCTGCGCTATAAAGTCATGGTAATTGGATGCAGCCAGAAGGTCCTCCAACTGATCCAGATTATCCATTTCGATGACAACCAGCCAGCCCGTGTCATAAGGATCTCTGTTGATGATGCTGACATCTTCAAGAATATCCTCATTGATGACAACGACCGTACCGCTGACCGGGGAAATCAAATCCACCACTTCTTTAACAGACTCGATGGAGCCGAATGTTTCGTCGCGCTCCACATAAGTATCGGTTTCAATAAACTCAACGGAAAGAATATCGCCCAATCTTTCCTGCGCGTAATCCGTGATGCCTATCGTGGCCATATTTCCGTCGACCCGCACCCATATATGTTCCGCACTGTAAATAATATCTTCCGGAAAGTCTTTCATGATAGAACAACCTCTTTTTTTATTCTATAATTATAAGCTCTTTATCCATTTTTGTGAGCTTTTCGCAACTATTTTCTTTCAGCAGCACCGTATCTTCTATTCTTACGCCCCAAAGCCCCGGGATATACAATCCGGGTTCGACGGTAAAAACCATCCCCGGCTTTAAAATATCGCCGGAAACAGAAGACAGACGCGGAGCCTCATGGACCTCCAATCCGACACCGTGGCCGGTACTGTGCGTAAAATACCGTTCATATTTTTTTCCGAAAATTCTACGCGCATGTTTGTCTACATCGGCGGCTGGAATATCCCCCGCAAGCATTTCCAGCGCCCCGTCATGGGCGTCTTTTACTATTTGATAAGCACTTTTTTGCTTGTCTGTCAATTTTCCAATAGCGATCGTGCATGTTTCATCCGAACAATACCCTCTATATCTTATGCCGAAATCAATGACGATAAAATCCCCTTTTTTTATCTTTCTTTCCGTCGGTTTCGCGTGAGGAAGAGCGGAGTTTTCATTTGCGGCAACGATTGTTTCAAAGGCAACTCCGTCTGCACCGTTATTTCTGGCTTCTATTTCCAACTGCCAGGCCACATCTTTTTCCTTCCATCCGGGTTTTATCCTGCTGATGACGGAACGGATGGCGGAGGAAGAAATTCGGGCAGCTTTCTTCATCAGTTCTATTTCTGTTTCATCCTTACGCGCCCTGAGCATTCTCAATTCATTGCCCAAAGCGATTAATTTTTCTTTCGGAACGCCGCTCGTCAATTGATGATATATATTCCACGTTAAGGAATCAGCTTCGAAACCGATGCGTTTTAGTTTAAACTCCTTTACGGCCTTAATGATCGCTTCGATCTTATCCGTGTATTCTATTATTTTAACGCCCCTGGTTTCCAGCCCGGCCTGCAAAGTATAACGGCCGTCAACAAACAAGGTCGGCCTCCCGGAGCCGATTAAAAGAACGCCTTCAGAACCCGTAAAGCCGGACAGATACCGGATGTTGTTCATGTTAAAAAAAATCAGGCCGTCAATTTTTCCGGAGGAAAATATCTTTTGCAGGCCGGATATTCTTTCCGGAAAATTTTTAGTGTGAGACTCAAATTTCAACATACTTCGTTTTTGAAATTTGTAAATCGAATCCCGACTTTGTCGGGACACAGCAGCGGGTATAACACCACGCGGCTTACTTTGTGATTTATGCCCGTGATTTTTCTGCGGCATCGATTTTCAACCTTTCGATATTTTTCAACCAGGAAGAAAGCGTCTTAAGCAGATTGTCGTTTTTGAGACGTTTCTCATTTTCCGCAGGCGAAAAAACCTGCGACGCTCTCAGTTCATTGAGCATTGTCCGGGCCTGCGTATTATCAGGTTCTTTGTTGATTATTTCTTCAAGAATAACCTCCGCATCCTGCAAATGTCCCTGCTCAATATACAACCGGGCCAATGTCACCGTAAAAAATTCCTGTTCATCAATATTTTCATTTCTGGGGATATCCGCTTCGGCCGGAACGCTGTCTACCTGATTCAGCAGAGTCATTTTTTCGATAATTTCTCTGGCTTTCTGAGCGTCCGGACGCAGAGAAATAAATTTTTCGTAACAAGCGGCGGCTTCCTGATGAAACCCGTTTTCCCGGCAGGCATCACCCGCCCGCTCGAAAATAAGATTCAGACCGGCAATGATTTCGTCCGCCTCCTTCAGCACTTCGCGCATTTCATCAAGCCTGCCCATTCCGATCAGGGCTTCACAGTAAACCCCGAGAGCGTCGGCATCGGCGGGAAGATCCCGCAGGCGCTCACCGGCAAGAATGAAAGCTTCCGAAAGATTGTTTTCCTGAAGAAGCTCCTGTGCCCTGCACATAAAATCAGCACGTTCTTTTTCAAAGAAATTATTTTTCATGATTCAAGGTTAAATATTTCAGCAAAAAAATTTAATTGTGCGCTACGTAACACAGCGGATATAGCGTGTCAAGACTTGAGAGAATTCAATATTATTAAAGGTTATTTTAAGGATTGCAGATGATTTCTGGCTTTGCCTGCAAAAGAAGATTCCGGCGCCAGAATAATAACAGCCTCGAAAGCCTTCCGGGCGTTTTTATTGTCTTTATTTTTCAAATAACTCTGACCCAATATAAAATAAGCGTCAATAAGGGACGGATCCAGTTCGATTGATTTTCTTAAATGCCGTATGGCTTCAGGAATGTCATTCTGATTGTAATAAATCAATCCGATATTTTTCTCGATTTGCGGACGCAGCCCGGTCATGGGATCAGCATTGAGCGATTCCTGATATTTAGCCAGAGCGGTTTTGTAATCCCCTTTGGAATAGTAGGCCCATGCTATATTATAAAGAGCCAGGGAAGGAGTGTCATAAACATTATTGCTGAGAGCTTTTTCGAATTCGGCAATCGCTTCATCCCAGAGTCGTCTGTCCAAATATAAGGTGCCCAGATAATTATGCGCTTCGGAATAATTTTCATTCAGGGATGTCGCTTTTTTAAATTCCTCGATAGCCTTGTCTTTCATTCCTTTGCCGTGATAGGCCATCCCCAGGTAATAATGAACCTGGGGATTTCCGGAATAATATTTTTCGGATTCCAGCAAGTCTTTCAGCGCATTGTTATACTGCCTGGTTTCCAGATAAGAAATACCTTTTTTCAAAAATATTTCCGACTGCTGTCTGTGCCAGGGAGTATAGGTGCAGGAAGAGCAAAGGAATATTGCCGGTACAATAATGAAAAAAACAACTTTGTTGACAATCAGCTTCATTTTATTACACCATTATTAAATCTGAATAAAGCGCCGGTCAAAACATGATTGGGCGTAGATAACCTGGATTATTTATTTAAAAAGCTTTCCTGTCGCTCTCCGGTATAGTCGCTTTTTAATATCCTGGGCGTAACAAAAATCAACAGTTGCCTCTTGGTTTTGGTTAAATCTTCGGTTTTAAAGAGCCACCCCAAAGCAGGAATTTTTTGCAGCCAGGGCCAGCCGCTTACGACTTTATCTTCCTGCGACTTTAATATTCCACCTATTACAACCGTGTCTCCGTCATTAATAACAACGGTTGATTCCACTTCATTTTTAGTAATGGGAGGATTCCCCTCCGGATTCAAGGCGGCTTTGGCGTAATCGGGCACATCATTGGCCGCTTTGATTTCCATGGAAATTTTTCCTTCCTCTGTAATTTTGGGCACTACTTCCAGCTTTAACAAAGCTTCTTTGAAATTAACAGTTGCTGTCCCATCCTTATCTATAGAGGTGTAAGGAACTTCATCACCCTGTTTAATCGTTGCTTTAACGCCGTCCATGGTAACCACTTTAGGAGCAGAAATCACTTTTCCTGTCGTGGTAGATTCCAAAGCGGCCAGTTGAGCTTCTAAAAATCCTGTCGCTCCTCCAAATACCAGGCCGATGGCCGGCGACGCCAAAGATGCCGGGAAATTTACCGCCGCCATCGTGAGAGCATCTCCCGTGTCTGCATCTACAATCCCGATTTGAGAAGGATAAGATTGTGTATAGGTTTTTGTTGTCGTCGTGCCGCTGCCGCCCGTTATGCCTAATCCATACGTTCCGTGGCTGACTTTCTGATTATTTCCGAAACCCCATTGAACTCCAATATTTTTGACAAATTCTTCGGTTGCTTCGACAATCTTCGCTTCAATCAACACCTGCCGCAGCAAACCTTTTTCCGCCATCAATTTTTGCTCTTTGGCTTTTCGCGCATTTTCATCGTCTATGGCTTTTATTCTGTCCGCGTCATCTTCTTTCTTTTTCTTTATTGTTGTCACGATGATGACATCGTCCTGCTGCTTCTTCGTCAGGCTGTTAATATCCAGTATGGTATCCAGAGCTTTTGTCCAGGGAACATTTTTCATGGCCAAAGTTATATTACCTTTCACCTCGTCACTGCAAACGATGCTGACATTGCCGTATTCGGCCATCAGACGTAAAATGCTCTTTATTTCCGCATCCTGAAAATCAAGCGAGATGATCCTGTCCGTTTGTTTTTTTGCCTGTTCTTTTTTTACCGGAAGATTAAAGGCTTCATCTTTTTTAAAGGTATCAGCTCTTCCCGTTCCGGCACTGACTTCCGCAACCATTTTTTTCGGCTCGGTATTTTTCAGATCGCCGGCTTTTTTCAAATCCAGACCGGAAACATTAAAGTCAATCAAAATATTCTGGCCGTCCTGCCTTATGGAATAAGGAACGACCTTATTAATGAACACATTTAAATAAACCCAATTTTTGCCGTTTATTAACTGGCGCGAAGGAACGACGCTGAGAATATTGTTCAGTTCGCCTTCTCCCAGGGGACGGCATAGATTATCCGGCACCGACATATCCTCGAGCTTAATCAGATAACTGCCGTTGATTTTATTCTTCACATCAATGACCGGTTGTTTGGAAACAACGAGATGAATTCTTTCCTTACCGGGTAACTTGGCCAGTAAAACATTTTCCAGGATGCCTGTTTTTTCGGCGGCAGCAATGTTTGCCGAAGCTTTATCATCATCTGCGACAGCAGCAAAAGAATTCTCCGCGATATATGTGAAAATCCATGAAATAATTACCAATGCAATAAATATCTTGGATAAATGTTTTTTCATGATCCTACCTCGTCTTAATTTTTACGCAGTTTTAAAATTACCCTTCTTGCCTTTTTACCCTCATATTCTTCCACGATGACACGGTCAGCCATAATTTCCACTACCTTGCCATTCTGTAATCCGATTCGCGTTCCCTTTAATAAGGGGTAAAACTTTTTAGCGGAATCTTCCGCTATAGCCACTCTATTATATTGATCGCCGGCAATTCCGACCACCTTGTACATTGACGTTTCTGCTCTCTGCAAAGGAAACATGGAAATTGCAGCTTTTTTCTGAACCTTTGCCTTTTTCTGTTCGGCTGTTTCCATCACAATGAAAGGGCGGAACGGATCGGGCTTGCCCAGAGGGCTATAACTATAAGATTCAGGGGGTGTTGCTGCTGCGGCGGCATTGGCAGCGGCGGACTGAGCCACCGTACCTTGAGCCGGAATATTTGCGGCTGCCGGTTTTGTCTGAACCGCAACAGGCGCGGGCAGAGCCTTCACCTGAGGCTGAACCATCGCTGAAGCGGGAACTGCTTTCGCCGTTGAGGGAGAAGTCAAAGGTTTTTTTACATCGGCGGCAAAGACAGATATTGCCGAAATAAAAACTATTATAAAGGCGTTAAGAAAAATGAATGTTATTTTTTTCATTTCGTTTTTTCACTTGTTTTTTCAGTTGGCTTTTCAGTTGCTTTTTCAGCTTGCTTTTCTTTTTTATCAATAAACATGTAAGTTTTAATCGTACAAGTCGATGTAATCAGTTGCCCTCTTCCCTTGACATCCTTTCTGTCTCCCATAGAGATATCGGAAATGTTTACTATCCTGGGCAATTTGGCCACCTTATCAAAGAAATAGAGAATATTCTGATAAGTGCCCATGACCGAGACTCCCACCGGTATTTCTTCATAAAAAGGTTCCTGCGGCGGTTCGGCAGGAGCTTTTTTACCGCCCGGGGCAGGCTTATCATCAGGTTTGGCAGCGCCAGCGGCCTTCGAATCACGTTGATCGGAAGGTTTTAATAATGAGGAAACTTTACCTTCCTCCGTTTTTTCACGTGTTTTGGGAACTGTCGCTTTCGGTTCAAATAATATAAATTCAACTCCTGCCTCTTTGCCCATCGAAGCCACGGAGTGGAACAAGGCAGGAATTTCCCGCTGGTCGGGAAGCTTTTGTAAGGCTAATTTATAATTTTCCTGCAGGGCCGCAACATCGGCCATATACTTATTGAGCTGCATGGCAACTTTTTCTTTCTCTTTAATTTTTTCCTGCATCTCTGCCAGTTTTGTACTGAGATTACTTTTCTTCTCCATCGCTGAAGACAAAAAGTAGAACCAGTACAGGTAACCGACAAGAAAGAAAATCAGCACGACAGCCAGCAACTTTGCCTGGGGAGACATTTTCTTTATAGTGTTTAAATCGATGGCCATGGCTTAAAACCCTTTTTTCAAAACACAGGAAAAATTAAACTGCTGTAAAGTATTTTCGGCTATCTCCGTCTTTTTGGAAGAGATCAGATCGACGGATTTTATCGGCTCGAATTTTTCAACACTTTTCATGAAATCCGCCACGACGATATTATCCCTGCCGATTCCCTCGATATCTATCTTATCTCCCTTCTGGTTTATTTTAACCAGCCAGATATCTTTCGGAGGGACAAGCATCGCCAGACTGTCTAATGTCTTCACCGGAGCCAACCGGTTTTCTTCCAGAGTGGCTATCACGCCCAGTTTCTCCTCGAGTTCTTTTTTTTCATTCTTAAATTTATCCAGATCGCCTATTTTTTTATCTAAAGAGGCAAGGGTGGTTTCCGATTCTTTAATTTGAGTTTCCAGATTACTGATGGAAGACTTTATCCAAATCTGCACCCACACAAGCAAAAGAATAAACAAAACAAATGAGCCGGCAAGGATAGATACCTGCCTCATGAAAGTGTCTTTTTTTGCCTTTTCGCGATAGGGTAAAAGATTAATTTTAATCATTTGTCGCCTATTTTCCTCAAGCCCAGACCAATAGCGGTTGCGGCAACCGGTTTAATGTTTGCCAGATTTTTGACATCAATATTTCTTTTGTTGTAATTTATTTTTAAAAACGGATCCATTATTTCGGTTTTAACATTGAGCATTTCCGAGAGATGTTTTGTTAAATTCTGAATTCCGGCCGATCCTCCGGCAAGCAATACCTGCTTGATGTCTTCGCCGCCAAAAGTTGAGCGGAAATAATCTATTGATCTTTCTATTTCCATACAAATAGGCTGTGCCAGTTCCAGAATGCTGCTTTTCAAATCCCGGTCATCTCCTTCACTGCCGCCGGGGAGTCCTTCGACTTTAATACTTTCCGCTTCTTCAAAGGTTATCTTATATTTTTCCTGTAAACCTTCGGTAATGGAATTTCCGGCCAGAGCGAAATCCCTTGTAAAAACGGAAGTGCCGCCTTTGACGACATTGATGCCGGTAGTGCTCGCTCCGATATTGATAATTACAGCTATTTCTTCATTATCAAATTCATAATTGGTTTCATACAACGTCTCCAGAACAAAGGGAGCCACATCCATAATTTGTATATTCTGGCCGGCCGCAGTTGCCGCCTCCAGATAGCTGTTCACGATTTCTTTCTTTGCCGCGACGATAATAATATCCATCTGGTTAGGATTGTAATTATTTTCACCCAGAATCTGAAAATCGTAATTAACATCATCCATATTATCGAAAGGCAGGTACTTGCCGGCCTCATCACGAATCAAATCGCGCAATTCCGCCTCATTCATCTGCTCTAACGTAACTTTTTTTACAATAACGGAGCTGCCCGCCAGAGACGTGACAATCCCTTTCCGGCCGCATTTGGACAATTTGAATATTTCCTTGATTTTTAATGCGAGAGCGGGTGCATCAGCTAAAACACCGTCAATAATTACGCCCTTGGGCAGGGGAACCTCACAAAAGCGATTTAGGTAATGTCCCTTGGAATTGCTGATTAGTTCGGCTAATTTTAAAGAGCTTGAACCTATATCCAAGCCGACAAGTCTCTTTTTCCCCGAAAACACTTCTTTTAAATCGAGCATTAAGACACCATCTTCGTATTTTGACTAAATCCTGCTACTTCGCCCACCGGTAAACAATGTCGCCCTTTTTAACCATACCTAAGTCATTGCGGGCTATCATTTCTATGTAATTAACGTCGTTCCGCAACAAGACAATCTTCTTTTTTAATTCGTTGTTTTCTACGGTTATGTCCCTGGTCTGTGATTGCAACTTAGCCAGCCTTTTACTCATGAAATAATTATCAACAACGCCCCTGTTGCCGAAAGTTATTAAAAGGGCCATCAACACCAAGAAGAAAATTAACAATCTGCCTATTTTCATCAGCGGTCAATCTTTCTCCAGGTTAAAATGAATGAGTAAAAATAATTCCCCTGCCTTCTTCAAGGGAACACTTCTTCATGTGGCTTTTGTAATGCTTTGGCTACCTTGAGTTCCGAATTCTTTCTCGTCGCCAAACCTTTTTCCATCTTAGAGATTGTTTGAGGAGTCAAATCCGCTTTCCTTGCTAATTCAGCTATGCTTAAAGGAATTGTTTCCCGAAATTTTTTTACCTGATTTTTCTTGATATTATCCATCATAGATAAAGCGACACCTCATGTGCTTTACATAAGGCGCTAATTTTAAAGAAAAGTCAAGAAATTTTTTCAATATTCATTAATATTAATTAATCTTCGTTAATATTAATTAATATTCGTTAAGCAAATAACCGAAAATTCTGGAAATCAAGTGGAAGGTAAATTCTGCTGAGGTTCTCCCAGAATGAACTGCCCGCTTTCAATCCATTCTTTCAATGTATGGGCAATCTGCCGGGCCTTGTAATAACTGGACAGCGGCGCAGTAACAACCTTTTTACCGTCTATGGTAATCGTTCCACCGCGCAAATCTTTATAACTGACTTCGGCCAGAGGTTTGGCGACGCCCTTCGGATAATCCATACCGTAATCATAAATCTGTGTATAGATATTTTCGTCTTTTACCGCGGTATAAAAAGCCATTTCTTCATCCAGGATAGGAATGGGAATTCCTATCCCCACGAAAAGAGAAACGCCATAACCCAGGATACTGGCTCCGGTCAGCCAGTCCGGTTTCATTTCTTTCAGATTACCGATAACGGCAATGGTGCCCGCACCCTCTTTCGGAACGCCATTTTCTCCACGGGGCACGTTGGGATTGTGCTGTGTCCCGGGCCAGGCGACAAACCCCTGCGCTCCACCCAGAAAAATGCGTGTACCGATGCCTATGGTCCGGTAATAGGGATCATTGAACAAAGGGCTCAGTTGTCCGGACGTGGAATATGCCGCATTGGCCATTTGCGG
>JAJFTS010000014.1 GCA_021372815.1 Deltaproteobacteria bacterium
AATCAGCCTTAAAACAGCCGGATGCAGGGGTTCATACATGTACGTCAAGCGCTCGTTAGCCCGGTCAATCGCCAGCGAATACTGAATCAAATCATTCGTGCCGATGCTGAAAAAATCAACCTCGCGAGCCAGTTTATCGGCGATAACAACCGCGGAAGGCACTTCGATCATGGCGCCTATTTCAATTTTGGAAGGAATCTTCACGCCTTCCTCGACCAGTTCCTGACGCGCTTCTTCCAGCAATTTTTTGGCCTCTCTGATTTCATCCACGCTGGAAATCATCGGAAAAAGAATTTTTGTACTCCCCAGAGCGCTGGCGCGCCAGATGGCTCTTAATTGCGTTTTGAATATATCAACTTCCTTCAGGCAGAAACGGATCGCTCGCATCCCCATTTGCGGATTCAGTTCCTTGGTCTGTTTCTGGTAATTGGAAAACTTATCGCCGCCCAAATCAAAAGTCCGAATCGTCGACCATAATAATTTTTTGTCGGTAACTACCTGACGATAATTGTTGAAATGATCATCTTCCGTCGGCAAATCTTCACGGTAAATATAGAGAAATTCCGTCCGGTACAAACCGATATTTTCCGCGCCGTGGGCAATGGCCGATGGAATTTCCTCGACAAATTCAATATTACAGCCTATCTGCAAATGATAATCATCTAGTGTTGTGGCCGGCAGTTTACCGAATTTAAGATACTCGTCATTCGCGGCGTCAAGATGACGCTTCTTTTCTTCATATCTTTTGAGCATGTCGGGATAGGGATTGATCACCACCATACCGGCCGTGCCGTCAACAATGACTTCGTCATCAGTGCGAACAAAGCGCGTTATATCATCCAACCCCACAACAGCCGGCAATTCCAGGGACCGGGCAACAATGGCCGTATGCGAGGTTTTGCCTCCGCTGTCGGTGGCAAAACCAAGAACTTTGTCCAGTTTCATCTGCGCCGTGTCGGCAGGAGAGATATCATGCGAAACAACGATCACGCCGTTATTGCCCACGTCCCAGACCATTTCATGCTTTTCGCCGGAAAGATTGCGCAGAATTCTCTGCACCACATACTGCACGTCGCTGACGCGGCTGCTGATATAATCGTCCTGAACGCCTTCGAATATTTTCTTGTAATGGTCCAGCGTCATGCGCAGCGCCCATTCGGCGTTGACTCCCGACTCGCGGATATATTTAATGGTGCGGTTCGTAAATATTTTATCTTTTAAAATAAGAATATGAACATCAATGACATAAACGGGTTCGGAAATCTTCGCTTTCTTGAGGTTTTTTTGAATGTCCAGCAGTTGCTGTTCCGAATCCTTCAGCGCATTTTTAAAACGAAGAACTTCCTTGGGAATCAAGGATTCGTCTTTAAGCTTATAAAAAGGTATCTGACTGTCCAAAGGATCGAAGCGGTAACATCTGCCGATGGCAATTCCCGGCGAAACACCGACTCCTTTGAGAACGAATGTCTTTGTGGTCTGATCTGCCGTCATATGATACTTCAATCTTCTCCAAATTTATTTTCGATTAATTTTTCTAATTCCTCTATCGCCATTAAAGCGTCAATTCCTTCGGCTTTTATCGTCAACTTTCCGCCATAGGGACAGGCAAGCGTCAGGATATCCAGGATACTGTCTCCACTGACGGTTTGACCTTTATGCTCCACGTAAATATTCGACTTAAACCGCTGAGCCACTTTTACAAAAGACGCCGCAGCCCGTGCATGCATTCCCAGTTTATTTTTTAATTTTAAAGTTTTGATTTCCGTCAACTCAATAATCCCGTCCATGAAATTATACCAAATATCACAACAGCGCCGTAAATAATATAAATCTGTGAAATTCCCTTTTTTATCATTAAAAGACAAAGCATAACTGTTGCCAGCGCGGTTAACTTCACCGCAAAGCCGTATGTTTTTATAAAAGGCCAGTATCCGCCGGACTGTGAAAGCCAGATCATTAAGCCGATTAAAACCATCAGGGACATCCAGCGTATTTTTACGGCGGCGCCGGGTAAATTCAGGGAACGAATAAATTCAAAGCCCGTTTTCCCCCTCTGGTAACCCTCGATAAATCCTTTTAATCTGACCCATAAATGAACCGGCGTATAAATCAGCAGAAAAACAACGGGAGCAACGGCCAGCCCCAAGTACATCATCATAACGGCAATAATTACGGCAAAAGGCCTGAAGGCTCCCCAAAAAAATATATCACCGATCGCCGCGTAAGATGCCATCAAACTTTGTTTGATGGGAACCGTATCCTGGATATCTCCTCTCGACGCGTTTTCTTCTTCCAGACGAACGATAGAACCTATAATCGGAGCCGAAAAGTAGGGATGTGTATTAAACATCTGCACGTGAGCGGTCAAAATTCTTTCCGATTCCTTTCTTTGCAGGCGCATTTCCCTGATGAGAGGAATGATGGCCATGCAAAATCCCATGTTCTGCATCCGCCGGAAATTAAGCGTTGTATGAATAAAAAAAGACCTTAAAAAAATCTTTATTAAAGTCGTTTTTTTCACGCTTTCCAGGCCTCAAAATCACGGGGATGAATTCCTGCTAAACAAGCTTTTAAAATTTTTGTATTAAGCCGTATGGATCTCATCCCCTCCGCTTCGCGGGATTGTTCAACTTTCAAATTCCGCTGCGCCTATAGTGACCCTATAGTGCCCTTTAGGGTATTCAGGGTACTGAGGTTATTCGCTTTTGGAATTTGTGTTTCACAAATAAATAACTGCATATTTTCAATAACTTTTATGTATGACTTGTCTGATTAACATAAAAGATGAGTGAAGTCAATTCATCACAGCTTTATCCCCGGGGGCTTCTTATGCAACTCCTTAATTTATGCGCCTTTTTCAATATAAAATTATCATGAGTTATGATTTTGTAAATAATGCCCCGTTGTGATAGATAAACAGCAATGAGTAAAAAAATTCTTTTGATAAATCCATGGATACACGATTTTGCGGCCTACGATTTCTGGATAAAACCCCTTGGCCTTTTATATCTGGGCGGCCTTTTGCGCCAAAACAACCACCGGGTGGATTTTATTGACTGTCTCGATCCCTGGCATCCGTCCATGACGCAGAAAAGCCTTAAAAAACCGCGGCGTTATTCCTTCGGCGATGGTAAATTTTTCCGGCAGATCATCCCCACACCCGATTGCTTAAAAATGTATTCAAGAAATTACTGCCGTTACGGCATTTCGCCGGAGGTGTTCGCCGCCGAGCTGAAAAAACATCAGGATACCGATATTGTTCTGATAACGTCCATGATGACTTACTGGTATCCCGGGGTATTTGAAGCCATCGGGATGATAAAAGCGGCTTTGCCGCAAATTCCGGTTGTGCTGGGCGGGAAGTACGCGACGCTCTGTTACGAACATGCCGTTAATTTTTCCGGCGCCGATTACATTATCGCGGGACATGGAGAAAAGCAAATTCTTCAATTGTTTCAAAATCTGTTTGATGAAAAACCTTCCTTCATCCCTGTCGAGGCAGATCTTGATTCGTATCCCTACCCTGCTTTCGATCTGATAAACAGGATAGAGCAATTGCCGATAATCACTTCCCGGGGCTGTCCTTACCGTTGCAGTTACTGTGCTTCGCATATTCTTAACAAGAAATTCCGGCGCCGTAATCCGGTAAAGATTGCCGATGAAATTGAATACTGGCAAAGGAAATCCGGCGTAATCAATTTCAGTTTTTACGACGACGCTCTGCTGGTTCGTCCCAAGGAAATGATCATCCCTCTGCTTGAAGAAATAAAAAAAAGGGGCCTATCCTGTCACTTTCATTGTCCCAACGGATTGCATTTAAGAGAAATAAATCAGGAGATGGCTGAACGGCTCTACCGTTCAGGATTTAAGACGATTCGTTTTGGTTTTGAAACATCCGATCTGAACCGGCAGATTCAAACCGGCGGCAAAGTTAAAAACGAGGAGCTTCGTCTCGCGGTAAATTTCTTAAAGAATGCCGGCTATAAAACCATAGATATAGGAATATATCTGCTGTGCGGGATACCCGGTCAAAGCGCTTCGGAAGTAAAAAACAGCATCGATTTTGTCCTTGAATGCGGCGCGAAACCGATACTTGCCGAATACTCGCCCATCCCCGGCACAAAAATGTGGGAAGACGCCGTGGCCTGTTCATCCTTTGACATTCAACGAGAACCGTTATATCATAACAATTCATTGCTTCCCTGCCGGAACAATGATTTCAGCTACTCCGTTTACGCGGAATTAAAAAAGAAGCTCAGAGGTAATTAAAAGGACAGGCAACCCGACATGAATGTTTTCATATGGATTAAAAATATATTGATCTTGTTATTATCACTGTTTTTCTTGATCATCGGCGTCAATACGCTGTTGGGTTCCTACCGCATCAACAATCCGATGGAATTCGTCATGTATTTTTTTTCGGCTTCGCTTCTGATTTTAGTTTGCCTTGTCGGAATAATATATTTTTTCTGCCGTGTATTTTTTCCCAAGAAAGATATCATTAATGAAGATGAAACATCATAATATCTTAAAATCCGTTCTTATCCTGACGTTTATATTTCTTATTTACGGCCCTTGCTACGGGTTCGATCTGCCCGATAAGGTCATAAAAACAAAATTGCCCAACGGCATTACCGTGCTGATGCTGGAAAGGCATTTAAGCCCGACGGCATCGCTCTATGTCAGTTATCGCGTCGGAGCGGTCGACGAGACGCAGGGGGAAAGCGGCGCCGCTCATCTTCTGGAACACATGATGTTCAAAGGCACAACAACCATCGGCGCGAAAGATTACCGATCCGAAAAGAAGATCCTTGCCGCAATTGAAAAAACGGGAAAACTTCTGGACAGGGAAAAAAAGAAAAATCAAAAAGCCGATCCCAAAATAATTGAAAAACTTGCCGGTCATTTAAAAACATTACAGGATGAACACAAAAAATATTTTGTGCCTAATGAAATCGACCGGCTCTACACCGAAAACGGCGGCCTGGACATGAATGCTTCCACCGGCCAGGATGTGACAACATACCATGTCAGTCTGCCTGCCAATAAAATCGAACTCTGGGCGAGAATCGAATCGGATCGCCTCCTCAACCCCGTTTTTCGCGAATTTTACACGGAACGCGACGTGGTCATGGAGGAAAGAAGGCAGAGGGTCGAATCCGATCCGGACGGAAAGCTTTATGAAAAGTTCATCAGCGCCGCTTACAAAACTCATCCCTACGGCCGGCCGATTCTGGGCTGGACGGAAGATTTAATGAACTTGAGCCCGGATGCTCTGAGAGAAATATTAAAAAGATACAAAGCTCCCGGAAATATCGTGATCGCCGTTGTCGGTGATATCAAACCAGCAGAAACGCTTAAATTAATCGAAAAATATTTCGGCAGGATTCCCGCTGGTATAAAAACGGAAAGTGTCATTCCCGCCGAACCGCCGCAAAATCAGGAAAACAGAGTGGAAGTTAAATTCGATGCCAATCCGATGATGATTATCGGATTTCACAAACCGAATGCTCCTGCAAAAGATGATTATATATTCGACATCATCGAAACAATTCTAAGCAGGGGCAGAACCAGCCGGTTATATAATCATCTGGTTACGAATCTGCAAATCGCGCAAAGCGTCAGCGCCGTCAACGGCTTGCCGGCTTCCCGATATCCGAATCTCTTTGCCATATTCGCCCAGCCGCGTCATCCTCACACCAATGCCGAACTGGAGGAAAATATTCTTCGGGAAATAGAAAAACTGAAAAATCAACCCGTCCCGGAAGAGGAACTGCTTAAAGCAAAGAACAATATAAAAATGGGATATATCCAGAGTCTCGATTCCAATTCCGAAATTGCTTCAATCCTTTCCTATTACGAGGTTTTGCTGGGAGATTATAAATATTTTTCCGATTACCTTGATTATATTGATAAGGTTACGGCCAAGGACATACAAAAAGCGGCCAAAGTCTATTTGAATAAAGAAAACCGCACGACAGCTTTTCTAAATAAAGATATTTAACAGTGCTTTATGAACAGAAAAATTAACAACACGTACTCCATTTTTATCGCCGTCCTGATGCTTGTCTTTTTGACATTTGCGCAGGAAACATCGGCCGCGGCAGCTGAGTTTACCCTGCCTTCTCCGGAAAGTATTCATTACCAGCCATTGCGTTTTGAATTGCCGCAGACGCAGCGGGTGGTTCTGGAAAACGGCATCGTTCTTTACATTCTGGAAAATCACGAACTGCCCCTGATCA
>JAJFTS010000024.1 GCA_021372815.1 Deltaproteobacteria bacterium
GACGGATCTTTTGTCCAAAACACAATGCAGTCAACATCCGAAGGGGCAAGCGACACTCGTCTGATCTGTTTGGCATTCATCGGATTGCGCACCAGAACGTATCCTTCGCGCAGCCGGTTTACAAACCAGTCGCTGTAAAAAGCGGGGATATCCGTCCGTCTGCTGCAACTGATGATCATATTGCATTCCTCAAATATTACTGTGTGTCGATTTTGCTTGAGGCATCGGGATATGGTTAATCTTCATAGGGTCCGAGGAAACGTTCTCCGTTGAAGTGAATCAAGTGTGCTGGGGACTCGGCGACCCAGACCTCTGTTTCCCAGGAGATTTCGTTTAAGTATTTCAGCATGGCGTGGCGATCCATAAAGGCTGTCACAAATACCAATCCGGCTGATGATCCGGCAAATAGTTTCTTTAATTCCTGCCGTCGCTTTGGATTGACCGGTCCATGACTGGTCACAGCTTCAATCAGAATCAGCCAGTTTTTCTTTACGTGGTGTACAACAACATCAGGCATCTTACCGTGTTCTTCTATGGTGACACCAAGGGAAGCCAGCGCTTTAGCATCATAAAAAGACCACTTTAATTGAGTGTCACCCACATAAATCATCCGCCCTCCGGGTGTGAACAGAGAACAGAAATCTTCAGCGATTTTTTTGACCAAAACATTCTGTCCGCCGGGTGAAAGTTTGATTTCATGACCATCTGACAGTTTAACGGGTAACCGTTGCATTTCTCTCTCGTGTTCATAAAGTTTTTTGAGGGTTTTGACTGTATGCAGATATTTCTGCAAATTGCCTTTCCATTGCGGCTTGCCGAAACTCTTCAGCAACATGAGGGTGGATGGTTCAATCTGATAAACAGCTTTAGGACTGTTGGTCGGTCTGGAGGTTTTATCAGGATTAGCGACAATTAATGCGGCTTGCAAAAATTGATGAACAGTTTGACGGCGTACGGTCTCCCGGGTGTTCGGCGCATATTTCTTTCCGTAATGCTTTGAAAAGAAATCCATCATGGGTGTTATGCCCATTAAAGGATTGCTCGCATCCGTCCATCCAGATTCAGGTTCAATGGCCAGTAAAGAAAGCAGGGTCAGCGCTGATCGGTCGTTGAGTTGTTGCCTGGGCAACCCCAAGGCATTGAGTATGTCCAAAGCATCCTGTATTTTTTGTTCAGCTTTCTTCTTATTTGCTTTTTTAGGCACAATTTTCACACTCCTTCCGTATGATCTCGTCAATAGTCTCTTGGTCTGGTATTCCTGCATGTACGTGGTTGCCAAGTCTAATAAGCTGTCTTTCGCTTGGATACGGCAATTTACGCAAGTCTGTAGCATTAACCTGTGTGTGGCCGCTGAATAGGCGAAAATACTTATCCACGATTGAAGAGTTGAGGTACAGGGCAAGCCCTTTTGTCAGCTTTTCAGTTAATCCTTTGCCATTCCTGTGGAAGTAATTGAGGTGATTTTCAAAACTGATAAACGGTGCATTTATTCTTGACGGGTCATAGATAGCCGCCATCACACGCCTTTTTTGTTCTTTTGAAGAAAATCTTTTTACAAGGACATAATAACCTTTTTCAACGAAAAGATCTGACGTGTCGGGCAACGCGGCGATGGCATTGGGTTTTTTTCCTGATTCGAGTGGCCAACTAATGAAGCCATCTTGAAAATGACACGGGTATATTAGTGGTACGGCGCCTTTCTCAGGGGTCTGACGTAAATACTCCTTTGCTCTGAAATCCACAGTACGTCCGGTGGAAACACTCAAATTCAGTTTGTCGAGGGTAAATTTAAAATATTGCATTTGCTTCATGACGGAAATGGCTGTGTCATCAATGCCGAGATGAATAAAAACATCCAGATCACCGGGATATACAATTTGCTCATAAGGAATTCTCAGAGTGCTGGCATTATCAAAATCATCACTATCAGATGCTGAGATGACGACCTGTTTGGGCTTTTTGGTTTCCAGAATTGCGGAATAAATAATATTTTCCTGAAGCACATTGTCATCACCAAAAGCTTTGTTACGCGAAGTGAATACATGAATCCGCCTGAGACTCAACATATCCAGAAATGCAACTCGGAACTTTTTAAAATAAGGACCATTGCAGAAACTTCGCGGTGTTATTGCAACTATTTGGCCTCCTGGTTCAAGTAATCGCATAGAGAGCCAGGCAAAAGCCGCATAAAGGTTTGCTACTTCTAGTTTCGCTGAATAAAGTATTATTTTAGTTTTTGTATCACCATTGATTTTTTTGTAGGGTGGATTAAGAATGGCATGGGTGAAGCGTTTGCCCGGAACGACAAAAAGAGACTCTTCTGTTTCAGATATTGCCGAGGCAATAAAATCATCGTTTTTTACGATTCCGTTGAATCTGACGTTGTGGAAATTACAAAGGGCAGCACACCGATCAATGGTCTCCCAAAGATATGGCAATATAAGTTTGTCCGTTTCGTAGGCAACAACCTCAATGGAAAGTGGACGCTTTTTCTGTGAAAGTAAGTTGTTCACTAAAGACGCAAACAAAACCCCGGCACCAGCGCCGGGGTCCAATATCCTGACTTCTTTTGTATGGGGTTTAAATAGTGACGACATGAAATTGGCAATTGAAGCAGAGGTAAGGAACTGACCGATTTGTGAACGTTCTTCTCTGCTGGTCGCAGTACTAAATGTCAGGCGAACATGATCAAATGTATTTAAAGATTCAAAAGCCATGTTTCATGCCTCTAGTAATAAGTTCGACTGCCAGAGTTAAACGCTACTGCAAAGCACTGGATTCCCGATCGAGTCGGGAATGACAAAAGGAATAACTGTTTTCTGTCCTACTTTGCCAGCAGCTTTTCCAGCTCCGGGAATATTTTGCCTAAATTCTCCGGCTGGGTGCCGCCGGCCTGGGCCATGTCGGGGCGGCCACCGCCTTTGCCGCCGACGAGCGGGGCCAGTTCCTTGATGATGTTCCCGGCGTGATATTTCGAGGCCAGGTCTTTGGTGACCATGCACAGCAGCAATGCCTTATCATCGGC
>JAJFTS010000032.1 GCA_021372815.1 Deltaproteobacteria bacterium
ATGATGTCTTTTTTCTGTTCCGTCTCTTTTATGGCCTGAGCAATGCCTTCTTTTCCTTTCAGGGCAAGAATAATACCGATAGTTTGAATTAACAAATCCTTTTTATTTTGCAGGGAATACAATTCAACCAGGGCAAGGCGCCCTTCGAAATGAGTTGGGTTATTCAGTAGATATTTTTCCCAATAGAATATGGCACGATTAAAGTTTCCTTTGCGACGGAATGCCTCGGCCATTACCGCCAAAGGCTCATTATAAGAATCATTTTGAAGTCTGATTGCCTTCCTGGATTGCCTGATGGCTTCATCATAACGTCCTTCTTTAAGAAGTATTTGCGCAAAATTATGATGCAAGTCTGGATCGTTTGGTTTGAATTGAATTGCTTTTTGGATGAAGTCATGCGCTTGTGCGGGGAATCCTTTTTTCAGCATGACCATGGCCAGACCGCTGTATGCCGTTGGCATATTTGGTTGCAGTTGGAGAGCTTGCTGGTAATGGAATGATGCTTTATCCTCGTTTTTCTTAATCCAAAGGTAATAACTGCCTAACGCGCAATGATTTAATGCTGGTTGATAATTATTTGGATAACGATTCAGCGCCAAGGCAATCCTGTTTTCCATTGCCCCTTTGTCAAAATTGCCTTCATCAAAATACATCTTACTCAGGGCGCTGTGGGGCCTGCTGAGATTTGGCTGTTTCTTGATATTGTCGTCCCATAATATTTTTTGGTATAACATAATATCATTGCGCAGATAAACGGTGTGGGCCTGGGCCGCGATGATGAAAACCATACCCAGCGCCATGATAAATTGCAAAGACTTCCTGTACGCAAAATAGTCCAGAATATTGATCATAAAAATAGCAATGGGGACGAAAAAGAACATTGAGGGAATGTAATTTCTGTGCTCGAAGATAAGATCTAAGGCAATAAAAGATCCCTCAATGATATGGTTGAGGAAAAAAAACAAAATACAGAAGGATAACAAAGGTCTTTTGCGGGATTGATACAGGGCATAGCCGATCAGGATCAATATGGCAATAATGGCAAACGCAGTAGTCCATGGATCAATTAATGAGCGTGACAATTGAATATCATGATCCATTGTTAAGCGCGAACCGGTCGGGTATAACAACAGTGAAATATAAAAAAGCATGACTCTTGGTTCCGTTAATAGTCTTTCTGGAAGTGTAAATGTCCACGGCTTATAATTTAAAAAAATCATGTCGGATAATTTGAGATACAGTATGCCCAGGCCGCTTATGATTAAACAGGAAATAAGGAATACGAACAGATAGTTTCTAAAATATTTTTTGCTGATACCCTGAATAAGCAGCAGATCAAAGGCCAACACGCTGATAGGCAACATGGCGGCGTTTTCTTTAGTGCCGAAAGCCAGTAAAGCGCAAAGAATAGACAATGCAAAGCTGAGTATCCTGCGCCAGGTAACAACGGAAGTCCTTCCGCATAAATAGAAATACATGCTCATGATATAAAACATGCCGGTCAGTGACGTCATCCTCTGCACAATATATGTTACGGCATTAACCTGAACGGGATTGGTGGCCCAGAGAAAGGCGGAAAGCAGGGCGATGGGATAGGCGATATGGCCAAACTTTTCTGAAAGCAAAGGGAGGGATAAGGTTTTGTAGATAAAGAGAAAAAGGAAAACTGCCGTAATGTAGTGGATAAAGAAATTGACCAGATGGTATCCAAACACATCCAGGCCGCCCGCATAATAATTAAGCGCAAAGCTTAAATACGCAACAGTCCTGGGCAATCCCTGTGTGGGTGTTTTTTCCAATACTTTGGATAAATCCGGCCAGGAAAGTGTCTGGATGTGAATATTTTTATTAAGCAAAATGTTTGTGTAATCGTCAAACAGCCATTCGCAATTAAAACTGTTGCCGTAGATAATCAACAGACTGATAAAAATGGCAATAAAAGCAAAGGCATAATTTCTTGAATTCAAAAAATTGAAGTTGTGTTTTAATTCAAATGAGTTGAGCTTGTTTATCAATTGTAAATGCCTCCTTATTTATGCCATTTTAATATTTGTTGGAAAAGGCTTATGCCGCCTTTGAGATAATTGGTTAATTCATAAAATGATCTGATATGAAAGATCAAATCCGCAATCCGTTTAGGGTTCAGGTAGTACTGCAGGTTTGCCCGGGCCAGCATGTCTTCAATATCATCCGGCGATAATCCGGTATTGATCAGCGCACATTGCTCGCCTATCGCGACAAATTTTTCCCAATCAATTTGTTCAAGCGGGGCATTGGCGAAGAAATGCTGAAAGTCTCTTGTGCCGGGATAGGGGACGAGCATATTGAAAAAGGCCAGGGTTGCGCCGACTTGCCTTGAGAAACGAATCGTTTCTTCCATCTGCTGTTTCGTTTCGCCGGGTGTTCCGAAAATATAAAATGCTTGAGTCTTCATGCCGATGTCTCGTGCCAGCTTGACGGTTTTCAGCGCTTGTTCCGGCTTGATGGACTTTCCCAGTTTTTTTAAAATCGTTTCATTGGCCGACTCGATTCCAAAGCCGATATTATAGCAACCCGCTTTTTTCATCATCAGAAGGATTTCCCGGTTGACGACATTGACCTGAGAAAAACAGAACCAGTCAAGATGAAGCTTTCTGTCAATCATTCCCCGGCAAATATTTTCCAGGCGTTCATGGTTTATTGTAAAGGTGTCATCCGTAATAAGAAGTTGCCGGGCATGGTAATCCGTTTTCAGCATTTGCATTTCTTCAAGGACATATTCCGCGGAATGCATTCGGTATTTTTTCCCTGAAACAATTCTGGATGCACAGAAACTGCAATTATAAGGGCATCCCCTGCTTGTCAGAATGGTCAAGCAATTTCTATGTCTTGCATTATGCAGATTAGGCGTAAACAGCCGCTGGTCGATTAAATCTCTTGCTGGAAAAGGGATTGAATCCATATTGTCAAGAAAAGGTCTTACGGGTGTCCGAATAGCCTTTGTCTGATCTTGATAAAGAATTCCTTTTATACCATCAAGTTTATCCTGATTTTCGTAAGCGTTGACCAGCTCCAGCATGGTTTGTTCGCCTTCACCAATAACCACGCAATCAATCAAGTCATGATGCTGTTCTAAAATAAAATCAGGAATAGCGGAAGCATGAACGCCGCCGATAACAATCTTGGCTTGCGTGCATGATCTGGCTATTTTTGCCAGATCGATTGCACGTAAATAATTTGGGGTTGAGCATGTTAGTCCCACGACGTCCGGTCTATAATTCGTTAAAATTGATTCAATGTCTCGATAAGTCAGGGATTGAGCTTCCGGTTCGTAAATTTGCACATCATGTTTACCGTATTGACGAAGAAAAGAAGCAATATATCCCAGACCAAGCGGAAAATATTTTCCCGCCGCATTGCTTAATTTCCCATATAAATCAATATATGGAGGCGATAACAGCATGACCTTGGCCATGGTTCAGCGATCCTTTTTCGGAACGGAATTAATATCAATCTGAATGGCCTGCATCAGCATCTGGAATGAAACAATGATAGGCAGTGCCACCAACATGATGGTTCCCGGCGTTTTACTGGTTCCTGTAATAAAAGAATCGATCCATTCATAAATACCGAAAATGGAGCTGATGATAAATATTGGAAGGCCTAATAATATATAGATGGAAGCCATATTGAAATCATATAAAAAATATTTTAAAAATATCCTTTTAAGGATACCTTTCAGTAACTTTGGCGGAAAGTTGAACATCACATTCATAACACGCAGCGAGCTATTTTCCCGGCCATATTTAGCCGGGATGTCGATGTCCTTGACCACGGCATTAATTATATTCAAATTGATCAGCATATCCGATTCAAAAAAGTATCGATTATTAATTTTCCCCAGTTTAAGTTTCTGTAACGCTCGCTTGTTAATCGCGGTAAAACCATTTGTCGGATCCATAATGTTCCAATATCCGGATGCCGCCTTTACAAAAAAGGACAATATGCTGTTCCCGAACAACCTTATTGCGGGCATAGCTTTCAATGCCGTAAAGTCAATAAATCTATTCCCTTTTGTATAATCCGCATTGTCTTTAATCAATGGTTCTATTAGGTTACTTATATAATTTGCATCCATTTGGCCGTCGCCATCGATCTTGACAATAATATCGCAGTCCAATTCCATTGCTTTACGATAGCCTGTAATCACTGCACCCCCAACGCCCAGATTTTTTTCATGGTAGAGGACGATCACATTATTCAATTGCATGTCTTCGGCAATTCGCCCGGAAGAATGGGGACACTGATCATCAACGACAATAATATAATCAACAAAATCATAGGCATGAACCGACAAGACCACCTCCGCGATCTGGTCGGCAACATCATATGCTGGAATAACAACGGCGATTTTTTGCTTATCCATAAATTCCACGGATGGGTTTGATTAAAATTCTTTTTTCAGGAGTCTGTTCATCTGTACTGTTACTTTAATTTTATTATCTGACAGGACGTTATAATTATGGTTTCGTATATACTACTCCGTTCAATTCTGCAAAAGATACTTGTTAAAAGCAGGAATATTTTCGGAAAGCCCTGAGTCTCAAACAACAGGGTGTCTGCTACGGCTATACCAGGTCAGTTATTTCTTAACGTCCCCCCAATGCTGTTGATTAAAAAATTCTGTGACAATTCCATCAAGAGGTTGTATATTAAAAAAAAATAAGAAATATGGTTGATCTGTGAGGCTGCCGGGAAACGGATCAATGATCCGGAGAATTCCTGTCCCGCCATGAAAATATCCGGCTGACGGACGGAAAGAACTTAAAAATGATGAACTTTTTTCAGAAGAAAATCAAAAGCAGGCGGGGATTTACCATGATCGAGGTCATTGCCGTATTGGTCATCCTCGCCATTCTAGCTGTTGTTGCCGTGAGTCGTATTGGTTCAAATGAGAATGATCTGATTGCGCAAACGGATATTGTAAAGGGACACCTGAAATTCGCGCAGTTAAAGGCGTTGAGTGATGACACGTCCGCCACATGGGGGATTGTTTTTTCCGGGGGATCTTATACCCTGCAAAGAAACGGGGGGGCGCCTGGTGTCAACTTGCCGGGTGAAAACGGAGTAACTCATTCATTTCCGACAGGCGTATCGGTTTCAAGTGTTACCGTTACACCGGGCTCAACAGTATATTTTAATTCCTGGGGCAGTCCGGTTAATGCTTCGGGAACCCCATTGACCTCTAATATCACGATCACCCTGACGCAGGATGCCAGCAAATCCTTCCGGATATACTATAATACTGGATACATAGAGGATATATGAAAATGCGAAAAAATAATTCAGCATCAGGCTTTTCTCTCATTGAGGTCATTGTTGCTTTTGTTCTGGTCTCGATCGTCGCAGTCATGCTTTTCACCTTTTTCGGAACATCGATTACCCAGAGTTCCATCCCCATTTTCAGACTGAATGCAACAGGAAAGTTAAATGCGATCATGGAAAGAATAACTGCTGAATACGAGACAATTCCGCGCTGGAGTCCGAATAAATCTTATGCTTTGGGTGATGTTGTCATTCCTACGTCTACGCCGACGAAAAGAAACGGGTATAAGTATATAGTCAAAACTGCCGGAACAAGTGCCAGCGCCATTAAAGATGAACCGTCCTGGCCTGATAGCGGTGATGTTGCCGATGGAACAGGGACTCTTGTCTGGACACAAAACGGAGCTGCACCAACCCTTTCGGAATTACAGACCAGCATCAATGCGCATACGGCCGATACGCATTTTGGGGGCGGTTATCGCGTGATCGACAACAGGTTCATTACATTTGACCTGACACACGCAAAAACGGCGCTTGACCCGGCGCCCGAAGTGGCTTCCGGCACAGCAACCGATTATCTTAAGGTGACCATCGGGCTTCCGACAGGTTCGGCCACGGATGAGACGCTGACCACCCTGTTTGTGACGCGGTGATGAATATGAATTCAACAATAAAAAGGCATACATCGAATGAAAAGGCTTTTACGCTGATCGAAGTGATTGTTTCGCTGGTGCTGGTCGGCATCCTGGCCGCTATTGCGGGGATGGGATTGTCCAAGATCGCCGAGGGATATACCTTTGCCAGGCAAAATGCAGCAACCACGCAAAGTGCCCAAATCGCCATCGCCCGGATCGTCAAGGAACTGAGTGCTGCAACATCCATTACCGCAGCCGGTGCATCCTCCGTAACCTATACGCGGCCTGAATCTTCCGGATCAACAACTAATACCATCGATCTTAACGGCAGCACGGTTAGAGTCAAGGTTGGCGCTGATGCCGCTGTGCCGCTGATTGGCAATGCAACGGCTCTTACTCTGGCATACTTTAATGCCGCGGGAACCACAACGGCTTCTTTACCCGACATCCGGCGGATAGACATTAGTCTCACGTTAAACGGCGCGAATGGCCAAGCATTGCCGGCTTTTACCAATACAATTTATATTCAGCAAGTTTATTAATAATGGAGGATATATGCGATTAAAAAAACAAAAAGGGTTCGCCCTGATCACACTGATCATCGCGATGGTCATGATGACCGCGCTCGGTGCGGGCATCTATTCGATCACGACATCCTCCACTTTCAGTGAGCTTCTGGCAACCAGAGACTACAATGCCTATCAACTTGCCAAGGCCGGAATGCGTTATGCAGTCGCCAACAGTACTCCTGCTCCGGATGGCACATATTGTATGTCCGGTAATCAATGTTTCACGATCACCAGTACAAGTACTGTCGCTGCCGGTGTCATCTCCATCCAATTCAGATCCACGGGTAATGTTAATGCCGGCTCCTTTCTGGCAGCCAACCGGCAGCTTGATTATACAATGTCCTACAGCCTTCAGAGCATCGCGGGTGTGA
>JAJFTS010000048.1 GCA_021372815.1 Deltaproteobacteria bacterium
AAGATCAGGCTGCCTTACAATGTCAATTCTTTGTCTCAGGTCGCCGCCGGTTTTTTTCTGGACTACGAAGGGGAATTCTCCAAGCAAATCAAAGAGATAATTCAAAGACGCGAGGAGCTTTACCGTGGTTTGAAGGAGATCGAATGGATTAGACCCTATTCTTCCCTTGCAAATTTTATTTTTTTTAGTTGCGCTTTTGATTCCAATCACATATACAACAATCTCGTTGCGGAAGGCATCGCAGTGAAAAATCTCAACCTCCCACCGCTGACGCCCAATTGCATCAGGGTGACGGTGGGCTCTAAAAAAGAGAATGATGTCCTTCTGAAGGCGCTCAGAAATATGACTCCAGAGCGAGGAGAGTGATTTAAAATTAATTGTACATTGCGGGGTGGATTACGGTAGCAAATAAATTTTGCTTTGCCGTACTGCCCTGTTTTTGTTTGTGAGACTCCAATGTGACAAGCGACGCGCCGTCAGACTGATTAGCCGGACAATCCCGCGCAGCGGAGGGCAGAATGCCCGTGGTTAGTGGGACGATGATGTCATTTCGAGGAGCGCAGCGACGAGAAATTTTTAAAACTTCTCATCCCGACACATCGGGATTCGAAGTAGCATTTTGTAAAATTTTATAAAAAGTAATTTAAGAAGAGGAGGAATTAATTTGGAAGTAAAAGTAATTGATAATGATGTAGAGAAAGCTTTAAAAATTTTGAAGAACAAACTTTCGAAAAGCGGTTTATTCAAGGAGTTGAAAGTCCGTCGCGCTTACGAAAAACCTTCTGTAAAACAAAAAAGAAAAACAATCGAAGCTCAGCGCCGTCTGGCCAAAGTTCAGAGACGCCGCAGATATTAAGCCTGATTTTCTTTTTTCCTGGTTTAATTTAACTTCCGCTTGAGGGGGGCAGTGTCGTCTTATGGATGAAAAACAGTACGTAATTGATGCTCTTTCCGTTAATGAATCCTGGCGAGTATTTCGTATTATGGCGGAATTCGTCGAGGGGATTGAGACGCTTTCCGGCGTTGATAATGCCGTCACCATTTTCGGCTCCGCCAGAGTCAAGCCCGACGATATTTACTATCAGAAAACTGAAAAACTGGCGAGGCTGCTGGTTCAGGAAAAGTTTAATGTCATTACCGGCGGCGGACCGGGAATCATGGAGGCGGCCAATAAAGGCGCTGCCGATGCCGGCGGTAAATCGGTGGGACTCAACATTCGCCTGCCTTATGAACAAAAACCGAATCCCTACGCGAATATTCATATTGATTACAAATATTTCTTTGTCCGCAAGGTCATGTTTGTCAAGTACGCCGTTGCTTACGTCATCCTGCCGGGCGGTTTCGGCACGATGGATGAACTTTTTGAAGCTCTGACCTTGATCCAGACCAAAAAAATCAAATCATTTCCCCTGATTTTGATGGGCAGCGAATTCTGGGGCGGCCTGATCGACTGGCTGAAACACAGAATGCTTGCGGAAGACAAAATTCTTGCTACGGATCTGGATTTGATTCAAGTCGTTGACGAGCCGGAAGAAGCGGTGAAACTCATTAAAAAATACGTAATAATTTAATCCTCTGATTTAGTACAGCATGGATAAAATCTTCACCAATCTGAAAAAAGGCGTTGTTGCGCCCTGCTATCTTCTTTACGGGGAAGAAGAATATCTCATCAACGAAAGTCTTCATAAAATTCTGGACATCATCGTTCCGGCCGCGGATCGTGATTTCAGCCTTTTTTATCTGGACGGCGAAAGCACGGACCTGGATCTCCTGATTCAGAATATCATAACCCCGTCGCTTCTGGGCGGCAAGAACGTCATCGTGGTGAAGAACACCACTCTTTTTACTTCCCGCGAAGATTCGGATAAACTCATCAGCAAGATACGCTCCAATATCGACGAAAACCCGGGCCGGGCGGCGAAGTATTTTCTGACCTTCCTGAAAATAGCCGGCTTTACTCTGGAGGATTTGCAAAACTCCGGCTGGCAGAAAATAACCGATGAGCAGTGGAACTCGGTTGTGAAGGGAGATGCGGGAGAAGACCGTCAGAAATGGCTGCCGCGCATTCTGGAAATCTGCCAGACCTCCGGACTCACTGACGCATCCGGCGAAGATAAAATGGAGAAGCTGGAAGAGATTCTGCGGGCCGGTCTGCCCGCGGGCAACTGCCTGATTTTTACGGCCGAGGCCGTGGATAAAAGAAAAAAGCTCTACAAAACGATTACGGAGGTCGGCGTCGTCCAATATTTCAGCGCGGTCAAAAAGGAATACGCACGCAAAGAAATACTTCAGCAGGAAGCACGGAAGTTACTGGATAACTGCGGAAAAAAAATGTCGCCGGCAGCCTGGGTTGCTCTGGGCAAGAAAACAGGATTCGATTTCCGGCGATCGATGTCGGAGCTGGAAAAGCTCGTTGCCTATATCGGCGATCGGGCGCTTATTGATAAAGATGACGTGGAAGAAGCGGTCGGCAGAACAAAAGAGGATGAAATCTTCGCTTTGACCAACGCTCTGGGTGAGAAAAATCAACTGGCCGCGCTGGAATCCCTGAAAAACATTCTGGATCAGGGCACCCATCATCTGATCATTCTGACCATGATTTCCCGGGAAATCAGATTTCTGCTGCAGGCCAGAGTTCTGGTCGATTCGGGAAAACTGCCCAAGTTCAGTCAAAGCATGGAATACGGCTGGTTCCAGAATGTTCTCTATCCGGCCGTGGGCGAACTGAATACCTCCGGGGAAAAACGCGAAGGCCTGATTTTCAGCCAGCATCCTTTTACCGTTTATAACGCCCTGCGCAACAGTGTCCGTTTCACCACCGCCCGGCTGATTGTCCTTTTGGAGGAACTGCTCCAACTGGAGCGATCCCTGAAAACCTCCGCTTCCAACCCGCAATTGCTTCTCGAGAATTTTCTGATTAAGTCCTGTTCGTGATAATACTCTCTTGTCACTTCGAGCGTAGCGGGAAGTCTTAAAAATTTCTCTGTCCGGCCTGTTTTCATCAGATAAAAAAAGAAATTGACCCCGTTTCTTCGCCGTGTCATAATATCAATAAATCAAGGTTCTCAACCGCAAGAAACGAAAATTGTTATTTCTGATTTTTATTCACGGAACTATCTTCAGCGTTTGATCTGCAATCCGGTGTAATTTAAATTTATTCAATCATTTAAGTGCCAGCCCAGGGGAGGACTTTTTCATGCGAAAAGAGTATTCCATGCACTTAACCGATGAAGAAAAGGCGATTCTGGAAGGCAAAGAGGGCGAGACAATGCGCAAGGCGCTGGAATCCGTCGTGCTTTACGGACAGATTTTCGGCGCGCAAAAGCTTGCGTCCGTTGAGGGCGGCATTCATCTTGTCACATCTTTCGGCATCCCGCTGCTCAAGCCCGTCTTCGCGCTTGTTGATGAGTTAATTGACGCCGGATTGAAAACTCCTCAACCGTTCACCGTTGATCCCCGCCCCATGGATTTCAAAAATGTTCCGGTCAACTTTCTCGAAAAATTTATATTCAAAAAAATAATGTACGGAAAACAGGAACAATACGAGAAACAACTGCGCAAAGTAGGCCTCAGAGACGACAAATCCTTTACCTGCACCTGCTATATGGAAGAAGTGGGCAACGTTCCGGGAAAGGGGCAGATTCTGGCCTGGGCCGAATCTTCGGCAGTTGTTTATGCCAACTCCGTTTTGGGCGCACGCTCGAACCGCAACTCCGGCGTGCTGGAATTGCTCTGCGGCATTACGGGTCGTGCTCCCGTGTTCGGCCTGCTGACTGAGGAAGGCCGTCGGGCCGACTGGCTGATTGAAGTAAAAACAAAATCACTGCCGGAAGCTCAGATACTGGGCAGCGCCATCGGCATGAAGGTCGTGGAAGAAGTTCCTTTCATCAGCGGATTGACCGATTTTCTGGGAAATAAACTCAATCAGCGCGCCTGTGATTATTTGAAAGATATGGGCGCCGCAGCGGCCAGCAACGGTGCAGTCGGCCTGTACCATGTCGAAGGACTTACTCCCGAAGCCGTGGAAAAGTCGCGCGGTTTATTGAAGCAGGGCCGCCGGTCCTATATAATTGATGCTGCGGAATTAAAGAAAGTTTATGACAACTACCCTTTGATGTGGAAACATCCATCGGCAAAACCGAAAATTTGTTTTATCGGCTGTCCTCATCTGAGCCTGCGGCAAATATACGAATGGCTGGAGCGTTTCGAGACCGAACTTAAAGCCGCCGAAAAAAAGAAACTTGCGGTGACAACCATCATGACGGCCGCGCCCGCTGTTGCTGATGCTTTTGTCAAAGACGGAAAAGCCTATTCGGGTTTAACGGGGATCGGCGCGCGCCTGACGTCGATCTGTCCGCTCATGTACATGAACAATCCTCTCTGCGGCAGGAAAGCGGTGATTACCAATTCGAACAAACTGCGGACGTATACGACGGCTCGTTATTTTACCGATGCTGAAATAACTAAAATAGCGGTGGGAGGAGAGATCCATGACTGAAAAGGAGAAAGAATTCAAAGGCAGAGTCGTCATGTCCGGCCGCTTATCCGGCGAGGCGGTTGTGTCCCGCCAGGGATTCAATACGCTGGCCTCTTTCCGGAAAGACACGATGGCCGGGAAAAAAATCATGAAATGTTCGGATCAAAATAACACCGATGTCTTCGGCAAAGTATTAACCGGAAGGATTTTATGCCTGCCCAAAACAATCGGTTCTACCACCGGGGGCATGATTCTGCAGACAGTTGCTTCGATGGGCTCGGCTCCTGCGGCCATGCTTTTTTCCGGGGCGATAGATTCTCTGGCCGCGGCGGGAATCGTTCTGGCCGATGTGTGGAACGGCAATCGTATCGTCGCCGTTGATAATCTGGGTGAGGAATTTCTCGCGTGCGTTGAGCAGGGCCAGAAAGTGGATGTCTTTGACGACGGCAGAGTGATTGTTCATCAGTCGTAAAGAACATCCGGCTGATCTATGACAGCCATTGCCGGCGATTCATTTGCCTGTGGCAGAGGGCAGGATCAGAAAGGAGGACTTAAAAAATGAAAAGCAGAAATATTATTTTTAAAGTTCTGCCGGGCATCGCTTTGATTATTCTGAGCGTCATGATGATTCGTGTATTTCCGGTGGTGCCGGTCGGAGCAGAGAAGCTGGAGTCTATTCCCGATACGGGATATGATCCGGCCGTGTGGGGCAAAATGTATCCGCTGGAATATAAAAGCTACCTGAAAAATAAAGAAATGGCGGCTTCGCCCACAGGATTCGGCGGCTCCCTCAAAGAACAGAAATCCATCAGGGAGCCGGAGATGCTGATCAACTTCAAGGGAATGGCTTTCAGCAAAGATTATTCGGAGGATCGCGGGCATCCTTATGCGATGGATGATTTAAAAGAGTCCAAAAGAGTAACACCGGCCACACCCGGTTCCTGCATGACCTGCAAGACGGCCAACCTGCGTGATATTTATAAAGACATGGGCTGGAAATATGCCAAAACGCCGCTTGCCGAATTACTGCCGCGGATCAAGCATCCTATTGTCTGCGCCAATTGTCATGAGCCTCAAACGATGAAATTGCAGGTGATCAATCCTGCTTTTGTGGAAGCCATGGGAAGGCGCGGCATCGATGTCGCCAAAGCGACGCCCCGGGATATGCGCAGCTATGTGTGCGGACAGTGCCATTCCGAATATTATTTTGAACCGGAAACCAAACGCGTCGTTTTCCCCTGGGATAAAGGATTGAGCCCTCAGGATATGTATGCCTATTATCAGGGCATACCGTCCGGGTTTGACATGGACTGGCTGCATCCCGATTCTCAGGCCAGGATGCTCAAGGCCCAGCATCCTGACTTTGAAATGTGGAGCGGCGGCATACACGGCAGGTCCGGCGTAGCCTGTGCGGACTGCCACATGCCCTCCTACGAGGAAGGGGGGCGCAAGTATTCATCGCACTGGATGACCAGCCCCATGAAACATGCTCAGGCTCCCTGCCGCACCTGTCACGCGCAGGACAAACAATGGTTTTTGGAGCGGGTCAAATCGATTCAGAACAATGCCTTTCAGCTGCAGCGGACGGCGGGGCAGACCATAGCCCGCGCGCATGAAGCGCTCGGTAAAGCCGGCGCCTCTCCCAACGTCAATAAAGAAGAGATGGACAAGGCGCGCGAACTGCTTCG
>JAJFTS010000132.1 GCA_021372815.1 Deltaproteobacteria bacterium
GCCAGAACAATTATCAAAGTTTTCTTCTTCGAATCCATATTTTTACCTCCTGTACATTTTAATTATAACGTATCTACGATGTTGCAAATATTTTCGACTTCGCGCAGATATTTTTTAAACACACCCGCGATTTCATCTCCGGAAAGCTTATCCACGCCTTCCTTAATATCCACGCAGGTTAAAAATACATCAGCGTCGAAAGTAAAAAGTTTGGCCAGTTCTTTGACAGTGTCTCGTCTGTTTCGCGGCGCGGACTGTTGTTTCAAATAAAGCAGGGCATTGAAGATAAAAACGAACGCCGAGACCGACCGGCTGATCAATTGTTTAAGCTGTCTGATGCTGCCTTCCGTTTCCAGAAAACTCTGTCGCAGCAAAACCAGTTTGCCTTTGAGTTCTTTTTCGATCTGCAGGCGCAAATCTTCCGGCCTGAAATTCAATGGCGCCAGAACATCTTCGCCGTAAATCAGAAGGTGGCTGTTTTTCATATTCAAAAATTCTACGGGATAACAATCCAGAGAGTTTTCGATAAACGGTTTGGTCATCACCCATGGCACAGCCACGTTTCTTTTTTTCCACTGTTTCACTATAGCCAGAGAGTCTTCCAGTCTATCGACGGCTTCCGGCGTCAGGACGACAAGAAGATTAATATCCGATTTCCCTTTGATATAAGAACCGCCGGCGGCGCTCCCGTACAAAATAAGCGAAACCAGGTTCGTGCCGAATACTTTCTTATAATCCTCGGTCAAAGGAACAAAAATATCCTGTGGTTTATCCGGTATTTTTGACATTTTATTCACCTCAAAGTTATAATGAACAATCCCGCCGCAAGCAGCGGGGTATCCAAAGGAACTGCGCCCCAAGGGGCGGGGAATTAGACCCACGTTTATCCCGCTCGGCCTATAGTGACCTTTAGGTTATTCGCCTCGGGGATAATTCCCAATCCCGATAAATCGAGGGTTAGATAATTCGACTTACAAAATTCAGTTCACTATGTTCCTGAATTTTGAGTCTCATTACGACCATCAAATTTCAGTGCACCTATAGTGCCCTTTAGGGTATTTATTTCTGAAATTTGGGTCTCATTAAAAACCACGGCCGGCTCCGCCGCCGCCGCTCATCCCGCCGCCAAATCCTCCAAATCCGCCGCCGAATCCGCCGCCTCCTCCGCCTCCGCGGCCGCCACCCATAAACATCAACAATATCCAGGGAAGCATCTCTCTGCCGGTTCTCGTGCCCAAAAGCAGAGCAGCAACAATGAAGAAAAAAATAAGTCCGAGAACATTCACACCTTTTTGTTGCGCACGGTAGTGCGAACGATAAGGTGCGGGCGATTCGCTCAACTGGACATTGGCCTCTTTGGCAATATATGCTGAGCACGCATACATCGCGTTATAAAGGCCTTTGCCGTAATTGCCCTCTTTCAAAAACGGCACAACATAGTTATCCAGTATCTTGCCGACCCGTCCGTCCGGCAGAATCCCTTCCACGCCGTAGCCGGTTTCGATGCGGATTTTTCTTTCCTTGACAGTTAGAAAGATTAAAACGCCTTTATCTTCCCCTTTTTTACCGATACCCCAAGCCTGATAAAGGCCATTGGCATACATGTTGTAATCTTCATTCTCGCCGATTGACGGCACCGTGGCCACGACAACCGCCGTTCCCGTCTTCTGCAAGACTTCCTGCGCCAGAGCTTCCATTTTGGCCGCGTTTTCGGCATCAATAACATTGGCAAAATCATTGACGGCTCCGCGCGGCTCAGGATACTTTTCCGCAGCAAACGCAGCAGCAGACGTCAGCGCCCAAAACAGCGCCAGGCCCAGAGCAATGATTACTTTAAGTCTATTCCAAAAATATTTGTTGTTCACATGCAACCAACTATCATTGTATGCCTTGCTTATCCTCAGCGAAGGTGAATTTAAATGCAACAACCGTAACGGACTATCGCGTAAAGTCTTGCCGCTGTCAAGCTCAAAGGACGACTTCAAAATCAACCTTGCGTATGTGAAAATTAAATATTAAAGAAAATTTCAAATCCAATTTGCAGAGCAAAAGCAATGCCCAAAATAATTCTCATCCATCCGCCGATGGCCAAATGTTCGGAACCACCGGCGGGAATCGCCAAGTTATCCGCCTGCCTCAAAGAAAATGATATTCAACTCGAAATAATCGATGCCAATCTCGAAGGAATTCTTTTTCTGCTTCAACAGGCTGCCGAAAATAATATCGCGGAAGACCGCTGGACAGCCCGCGCGGCCAAAAATCCGGAGCGGAACCTTACCGCGCTGAAAAATATCGAAACTTATCATAACCCAAGCCGTTACCAGCGAGCGGTTATTGATATCAACCACCTTTTAAAGACAGCCGGTAAATCACGGCAGGTCGATCTGTCACTTGCCGATTATCAGGACAAACATCTGTCTCCGGTAAAAAGCTCCGATTTGTTATCCGCCGCGGAAAAACCGCAGATCAATATTTTCTATCCTTACTTTCAAAATCGCCTGATCATGGCGCTTCAGGATAATCCGGATTTCATCGGCTTTTCTTTAAATTACTTAAGTCAGGCCCTGTGCTCTTTTGCGATGATCGGTTTCATCAAACAAATCCATCCGCGACAGAAAATTATTTTAGGGGGATCGCTGGTCACTTCCTGGATAAAACTTGGCGCAAGCAAAAATACTTTCGGCGGTCTCGCCGATGAAATCGTGGAAGGAGCGGGGGAACAAAAACTGCTGGAGATTCTGGGTATTCAAAACGAACCGGTCGACTACCCGCCGGTTTATGATAATTTCCCCACTGAAAAATATTTATCGCCCGGTCCGATTCTGCCCTACAGCAGCGCGCGCGGCTGCTACTGGCGCAAGTGCGCTTTCTGCCCGGAAAAAGCGGAAGGAAATAAATACATTCCTCTGGAAATCTTTCAAGTGACGAAAGATTTACAAACCCTTAGCCGCCGGATAAATCCGGCGTTGATTCATATTTTGGACAGCTCCATTTCTCCGGCCGTGCTCGGCGCTCTGGCTAAAAACCCGCCGGGCCCGCCCTGGTACGGATTTGCCCGCGTAACGCAGCATTTAGCCGATGAAGATTTTTGTTTATCCCTGAAACACAGCGGTTGTGTCATGCTCAAACTCGGGATTGAATCAGGGGATCAAAGCGTTCTTGATCAACTCCATAAAGGGATTGACCTGTCCACAGCGTCCGCCGTCTTAAAAACTTTGAAAAAATCGGGCATTGCCACGTACTGCTATTTCCTTTTCGGCACGCCGCCGGAAAACGAGGACAGCGCCAATAAAACCATGGATTTTGTCGCCGCTCATCACGACTGCATCGATTTCCTAAATCTGGCGATTTTTAATTTACCCGCCCGCAGTGTCGAGGCGCAGAAACTTTCCACGCATGATTTCTATGAAGGTGATTTGTCCCTGTATCAAAATTTTCAGCATCCTCTGGGCTGGAACAGGCCGGACGTGCGCAATTTTCTGAAGAAAACTTTCAGGAAGCATCCCGCAATAACTCCCATCATCAGGCGAACGCCGGAATTTTTCACTTCCAACCACGCGCCGTTTTTTTATTGTGAGACTCAAATTTCAAAAACGACGTGCATTGAAACTTGTAAGTCGAACAATCCCGCATAGCGGAGGGTAATGAGATCCAAGTTTCAGAAACGTAGTGCACTGAAACTTGCAGATCGAATTATCCTGCATAAGCATGGGTATAATACCCCGCAGCTTGCTGCGGAATTGTTTCCAAAGCTTGCTGTGGGGTCCATACCCGTGATTTTTTGACAAGTATTGTTCTTTATCCGATAAACCGGCGAGGCAGAGATTAATTGACAAGATACTGTTAATATTATAGACAACTAATTCAATCCATTTTTATAGTATCAAAAACATTAAAGACAAAATTTTGACGTTAAACTCCAAAGATATCATGAATAATTTGACAATACTTAACGATATAACACTATCCCATATCATCATCCTGTTCGCTGTTTATTCCTGTCTGGGATGGATCATAGAAACCATCTACCGGTCCGTATCACAGCGTCAAATCATCAACGCCGGTTTTTTATACGGACCTTTCGTTCCCATTTACGGGTTCGGTGCCGCCTTTATTGTATTTTTGGAATTATTGATTCATCCGTGGCCCCTGCCGATAAAGATTGTCGCTTACGGCCTGATTTTAACAATTATAGAATATTTCACCGGTTTCCTTCTGGAAAGAATTTTTAAATTAAAATTATGGGACTATTCGACGAACAAATTCAACCTCAACGGCAGGATATGTCTTTCATTCTCACTGGCATGGACGGCCATGGCGGTCCTATTTGTCATTTTCATTCACCCGGCTGTCTTGAATTATGTTAAGACACTGGAGGGGCCATTTGTGCACATGGCGGCAGTTGTTTTTCTTTTTTACAGCATCGCCGATTTTGTTTTTTCCATCATCTCCATCAGATCCTTCAGAGAAAAGATCGCCTATCTTTATTCCGAATATTTCAATCTGAGCAATGCCGAAATCGAAAAGATATTGAATTCTTTCAAGCGTCTCCGGACCGCATTCCCCAATCTGAGCCGGTATATTGACAATAATATCAACGAGGAAATTAAAAGTAAGATCGGCTTTTTTCTAAAAACCATCCCGGAGAAAATCCTGCCCGACATGAATGGACGCAGACACCTTGAAAAAGAATTTTACGAAATCATCGATGATATTTACGAACACGAAGAATTTTTAAAGCTCAAAGAGCATTATCACCATAATTCATCCATCTACGAGCACGTCATGGATGTTTCCTATTTTTCTTACCGGGCCTGTAAATTCCTGAAACTCGACTATCATTCCGCGACACGCGGCGCTCTGCTGCACGACTTCTTTTTGTACGACTGGAGAAATCATGATGTTCCCGATCTCCCGGAAGATAAATACCACGGAATCGAACATCCCAAAATCGCTCTGGCCAACGCCGAAAAACATTTTACTTTAAACGAGATCGAAAAAGACATCGTCATCAAGCATATGTGGCCGCTTACGCTGGTTCCTCCGAAATACAAGGAATCGTTTGTCGTGTCTTTTGCGGATAAATATCTGGCGTCCAAAGAATTTGTAAATAAATTCAAAGAAAGCAAAATCAAAATTCCCAAAAGGAAAAAATCGGAAGCTCACCGTCCGCACAAAAAGCATAAAAAGAAACACAAATCATCTCAAGTGAAATAATATGACATTGACATTAGATTTCCTGATTTTTCACGACAACCGGCTGTAACGGACACGCAAGCCCCCTTTGATTTTTTTTATGGAAACAGAACCTCATGGGGGGTATCTGTCGAGCCGAACACAGATTGGAACAGGATCAACACCCCCGCCACAGGAGGGAACGTAATATTTTCTTGCAATGGTCTGATTACTGCGTTAATTTATTTTTTATGAAAATATTGCGTTTCTCATTATTTTTATTTTTGACCATACTGTTTTTATCCGCATGCGGTAAGGAACCGGCGGTGGGCAAAAATCCTTTATCGGACAATAAGCCTGCTTACGGCGATATTCTGGTGCGGGGAGACATCGGCGATGCCAGCAACCTGATTCCTCTTCTGGCTTCCGATACGGCTTCCCACAATATCTGCGGCATGATTTACAACGGTCTGGTGAAATACGACAAGAATATGAATATCGTCGGAGATCTCGCCGAGTCATGGGACGTTTCGCCAAACGGTCTCATCATAACATTCCATCTGCGCAAAGGCGTCAAGTGGCACGACGGTCATCCCTTCACCTCAGCCGATGTTCTTTATACTTACCAGGTTACCGTTGATCCGAAAACGCCGACGGCTTACGCGGGCGATTTTTTAAAAGTCCAAAAAGCGGAAGCACCCGATGATTTCACTTTCCGGGTTACCTACGGCAGACCTTTCGCACCGGCTTTAATCAGTTGGGGCGCAGCCGTTCTGCCCCGGCATCTGCTGGCGGGAAAAGACATCACCCAAAGCCCGTTGTCGCGTCACCCCGTCGGCACGGGACCTTACAAATTCAAGGAATGGGCTGCCGGTCAGAAAATCGTTCTGATTTCCAATCCCGATTATTTTGAAGGGCAGCCTTATATCGACGGCAGGATTACACGGATCATCCCCGACACCGCCACCATGTTCCTGGAGTTGCGTGCGCAGAACATCGGCATGATGGGGCTGACACCTCTGCAATACACCCGGCAGACGGAAAACAATTTATTTAAAAACAATTTCAACAAGTACCGATATCTCAGTTTCGCGTACACTTATCTCGGGTACAATCTGAAAAATCCGCTTTTCGCCGATAAGAAAGTAAGACAGGCGATTTCCTACGCAATTAATAAAGATGAAATCATCACCGGTGTTTTACTGAATCTGGGGAAGCCCGCCAACGGCCCTTACAAACCCGGGACATGGGCTTACAATGACCATGTGAAAAAATACAATTACAATCCGCAAAAAGCCCGCGAGTTACTGCGCGAAGCCGGCTGGACAAAAACAAATAATGAGGGAGTTCTGGAAAAAAACGGAAAACCGTTTGTTTTTGAAATTGTCGTCAATCAGGGCAACGAGACGCGGCAGAAGTGCGCGGAAATCATTCAGCGCCAGCTCAAAGAAATCGGCATTACGGTTAAAATCCGTGTTCTGGAGTGGTCGGCCTTTGTGACGGATTTTATCAACAAACGTCACTTTGATGCCGTGATTCTGGGCTGGACGATTCCCCTCGATCCCGATGCTTACGACGTCTGGCATTCCAGCAAGACCAAACCGGAAGAGCTGAACTTTATCTCCTACAAAAACCCGGAAGTTGACGAGATGCTGGAAAAAGGACGGAGCACCTTCGATCAGAAACAGAGGAAAAAATATTATGACCGCTTTCAGGAAATCATCGCGGAAGATCAGCCTTATACTTTTCTCTATGTCCCCGATTCTCTGGTCATCATAGACAAACGCTTCAGAGGAATTGAACCTGCACCCATCGGTCTGGAGCACAATTTCATCAAATGGTATGTCCCGAAAGATGAACAGAAGTACATCATGACCAGATAATAATCTTCACACATGCTGCATCGTTAATTTTTTATATTAAGGTAAAAATAACCTTACGATGGTGAAAATCACCGTTTTTGGCTATAAAAACTTGCCGGTAAATTATTTTTGCATAAGGCATTATATACGATTTATCTTTGATTTTATTCATGTTTTAATTTATTTTAGTTACGGGCAACATCCTGCCAAACAAGGCATATAAATTGCTTAACATCATTAAAGTAATCGAAAAAATCCTTCTCCAAAAACAAGAAATAATGTATTGAATTTTACTGAAAATAAATTGCAGTGTTATTTCTTTAAAAGAATGGATTTTAAATGACAACAACAAACAAATCCCGAACAACAAGCAAACAAAAAGAGGAAGTTTTATCCGGAGGGAATGATCTCTCTTTTCTGGCTAAAGAAATTATAGCCAACGCCGTCGTCGGAATATATATCGTACAGGATACCAAGTTTGTCTACGTCAGCGAACTCTACCAGAAAATGACCGGCTATACGGATAAAGAACTGGTCGGTGAATATTCCCTGAAAAATATTTACGAGGCCGACAGAGAAAAAGTCAGGAATCAGGCCATCAGCTGTCTCAAGAGAGAAAACTTTGAACCTTATGAGTACAGATTTATCAGAAAGGATAATGAACTAAGATATATTCTGGAGACCGTTACTTCCATTAAGTTTAAAGGCAAACGAGCCACTCTTGGAAGCTTTATGGATATCACCGAGCGCAAAACGATGGAGGAAAAATACCGGACTATTCTCGAAAATATCCAGGAAGGTTATTTCGAAGTCGATCTTACCGGCAACTTCACTTTTTTCAACGACTCGGTATGCCGCGTACTCGGATATCCCAAAGAAGAATTAATGGGAATGAATAACCGGCACTACACGCCGAATCAGGAAGCCTTAAAAAAAGTATATCAGGCCTACAACCAGGTTTACGCAACGGGAATGCCCCTCAAAGAATTCGGCTGGCATATCACGAGAAAAGACGGCGTCAGAAGATACGTTGAAGGATCCATATCTCTGCTGAAAGACTCTTACGGAAACCCCATCGGATTTCGGGGGATTACGAATGATGTCACCGAACGCAAACAGTCTGAAGAAGCGTTGCGTCAAAGCGAGGAAAAATACAGGAATATTCTCGAAAATATTCAAGAGGCTTATTTCGAAGTCGATCTTGGCGGAAACTTCACTTTTTTCAACGATTCATTATGCCGGGTAACAGGATGCTCCAGAGAGGAATTGTCCGGTGCGAATTACAGACAATTCTCCGATGAAGAAAACTCAAAAAATGTTTTCCATACATTCAATAAAATATACAAAACAGGCGAACCAACCGAAGGGTTCGATTGGCGAATTATCAGAAAAGACGGCTCGAAGCGATATATTGAATCTTCCGTATCGCTCAAGAAAGATTCATCCGGTAAACCGACCGGCTTTAAGGGAGTGATACGCGATATTACGGAACGTAAAAGAATAGAGCAGGAACTCAACCATATGGCGACCCACGACGCTCTGACCGGACTGCCCAATCGTCTGATGTTCAGCCAGTTGCTGAATCACGCCATTCAGTCCGCTCATCGTAACAGCAAGCAGTTGGCCGTCTTTTTTATAGACCTGGACCGTTTTAAAACCATCAATGATTCTCTCGGACACGATGCCGGCGATAAACTCCTGAAGGAAATGGCTTTGCGCTTCAAACAATCCCTGCGCACCGCGGATGTGGTCGGCCGTCTCGCCGGCGACGAATTTATTATCCTGATCGAAGATTTTAACGACCTGAAGCAGGTGGAAACTCTGGCACACAAAATACTGGCCACCGTTATTAAGCCCATGGTTTTGATGGGAGAAGAATGCCGCGTAACCGCCAGCATCGGCATCAGCATATATCCCAAAGACGGCGAGGACGAACAATCGCTGATGAAAAATGCCGATGTGGCCATGTATTTTGCCAAAGAAGAAGGAAAAAACAATTTCCAGTTCTATTCTAAAAATATTCAGTCGATAGCCAATGAAAAAATGTCGATTGAAACAAATTTGCGCCGTGCACTGGAACGCAATGAATTCTTTTTAAACTATCAGGCGAAGCTGGATTTAAAAACCGGAAAAATTACCGGGGTGGAGGCTCTGCTGCGCTGGCAAAATCCTTACCTCGGTTCGGTCACTCCCCTTCAATTCATTCCGGTCGCAGAAGAAACGGGACTGATCATTCCGATCGGCAGATGGGTGTTGAAAACGGCATGTGCCCAGAATGCTGCCTGGCAAAAACAGGGGCTGCCTCCTGTCTGCATGGCGGTAAACATATCACTTCGTCAATTGATGGATGAAAATTTATTATCGGATATTCGATGCGCTTTAAGAGAAACCGGATTGGCGTCGAATCGGTTAGAACTGGAAATTACCGAAAGCATGGTTATGCATAATCCCGCGCGTTTGATCCCCCTGTTGGCCAAAATTAAAGAGATGGGCGTGCGGCTGGCCATTGACGACTTCGGCACAGGCTATTCCTCTCTTGCCCAGTTAAAAAATTTCCCGGTGGATACCCTTAAGGTGGACAGGTCCTTTATCCGCAATATTCCTCAGGATACCGAAAACAAGGCGATAACGGAAGCCATTATCAACATGGGAAAAACGCTAAGTCTGGTCGTTGTCGCCGAAGGTGTGGAAACCCAAGAGGAAGAAAGCTTTCTGAAGGAAAAAGTCTGTGATGAAATGCAGGGATTTTACTTCAGCAGACCGATAGAACCTGACCGCTTCGCCGATTTGCTGCGCAAGAACAATGCTCCTTCAAAATAGCCGGATTATTTTTTAATGTGATGATAAGACGGCAGGTCGTCTTCCCGGAGGCCTGAACATCAGGCAAAGCTGCTTTCCAGCGAGGAAATATCCACAGAGCCTTTATCGTTGACATTGGTTTTGAACTGCCTGATTCCCTGAGAGACCGCCTGAAGACTCGACGAAGAAGTTACCGCGCAGGCCTTCATTTCGGAAAGTTTTCCTATATTCGATGAGAGATAATCAAACATTCCGGTCACCACGGCTTCCACAATATTGGCGGTGACAAGATTCGAACGTCCTTCTCCGTAAAGGTCGAAGGCAAAGCTGTCCATCGCCATACCGTCAACCGCCTGTGTGACAAGATAAGCGGCGTTATAAATTTTATCGTAATTGATATCGGCAATATTTCCCAGACCGAACAGAAGCAGCATCTCCGCGCCGATTCTTCCGGGAAAAGGAATAAGGATTTTTTCCTCAAAATCTCCGCCGATCCTGCCCTGCTTGATTTCTCTGGAAATCAGGCCGTTGAGACGCCAGTCCACAAAACCGCAGACTCCGCGCGGCGGCTTTTCATCCGCAAAGACACCCAAAGCGAGGCATTTATGTTTTGGCAGATCGGGATTTTCTATTGAGAGGTTTAACTGCATCTTTCTTGTTTAATTTTAAGTTAAGAGCATCCAGTATGCCGTTGATGAAAGAGCCGGAATTTTCCGAGCCAAAAGTCTTTCCCAGATCAACGGCCTCGTTCAAAGTAACTTTCGGAGGTATGTCGTCACAGTATAGAAATTCAAATACAGCCAGGCGTAAAATACTGATATCGACGCGGGACATCCGCCCCAGGGACCAGTTATCCGAACAATCGGCGATCAGTTTGTCCAGCTCTTTCTGGTGCTCGCATGTCCCCTGCACCAGAAACTCGGCAAATTCCTTAGCCGTTTTTGGCGCAACAAAATTACCCCAGAAAAGCTCTAAAGCATCCTGCGCATCAATATTCACAAAATTAAGACTGTAAAGAACCTGTAAGGCAATTTCTCTTGCCTTTCTCCGCCCGCGCATTTATTTATGAAACCTCAAAGAACTTTTAATACAGTGCCTTATTTTATTATGCCGTCAAAGACGGCGGTTTAACGTCAAATTTTCTTGAACAAGTCCACCATTTCTATCGCTGTCATCGCCGCATCGGCGCCTTTATTTCCCGACTTCGTCCCCGCGCGTTCAATCGCCTGTTCGATGGTATCCGTGGTCAACACGCCGAACACAACCGGAACTTCCGTTTCAAGGCCAACCACGGCAATGCCTTTGGATACCTCGGCGCTGATGTATTCGAAGTGCGGAGTGGCGCCGCGGATGATCGCACCCAGACAAATTACGGCGTCAAAACGTCCGCTTTTGGCGAGTTTTTTGGCCGTGAGCGGCAATTCAAATGACCCCGGCACTTTATAAATAACGAGATCTTTTTCATCTGCTCCGGCTCTGATTAAAGCGTCAATGGTTCCTTCTATCAACCTGCCGCAAATAAAATCGTTAAAACGGCTGGCCACGATGCCAAACTTCATCCCCTTCGCAACTATTTTTCCCTCAATTATTTTCGGCATAGTCTGTTACCATCCTTGTGTTTAATTTTAATGATCCTGCACTCAAAATTTTAAATTTTCAAAAGATGTCCCATCTTTTTTTGTTTTGTTTTCATGTATTTTATGTTGTTCTCGTTGGGATCGATTTCAATCGGAACGCGCTTGACAACCTCGATTCCATATCCTTCCAGACCGACGATCTTCTTGGGATTATTGGTCATCAACCGCATTTTGCGCACACCCAGATCAGCCAGAATCTGCGCGCCGATTCCGTAATCCCGTAAATCCGGTTTGAATCCGAGGGCAATATTGGCTTCCACCGTATCCTTGCCTTCCTCCTGCAGAGCGTAGGCTTTGATTTTGTTGACGAGTCCGATGCCGCGGCCTTCCTGACGCATGTAAACGATAACACCCTTCCCTTCTTTTTCCACCATGCACATCGCGCGATGAAGCTGATCGCCGCAGTCGCATCGCAGTGATCCGAAAAGATCGCCTGTCAGGCATTCCGAATGGACCCGCACCAGCACTTCATCGTCTTCCTTAATTTCGCCTTTCACCAGAGCGATGTGCTGCCAGTCGTCAACCTCGTTTTCGTAAACAATCATTTTGAACTCCCCGCCGAAGCTGGTCGGGATGGTCGCTTCCGCCATCCGTCTGATGAGGGATTCGTTCTGCATCCGGTAATCGATGAGATCGGCAATCGTAACTATTTTTAAATGATGTTCCTTCGCAAAGATTTCCAGATCCGGCATTCGGGCCATGGTACCGTCATCTTTCATAATCTCGCAAATCACGCCGGACGGCGTCAAACCGGCCAAACGACACAAATCCACAGAACCTTCCGTCTGTCCCGTACGCACCAGAACGCCGCCTTTTTTCGCCCGGATGGGAAAGATATGTCCGGGACTGACCAGATCATCCGGCTTGGCCTGAGGATTGACGGCCGCCTGAATCGTTGTCGCCCTGTCCGCGGCGGAAATGCCGGTGGTCACACCATGCCGGGCTTCAATGGAAATGGTAAAGGCCGTTCCGAAACGGGCTTGATTGTCCTGAACCATTTGCTTTAAATGAAGTTTATCCGCCATTTCTTCATTAAGGGTTAAACAGATCAGACCGCGGCCGTAGCGTGCCATGAAGTTGATCGTCTTGGCCGTGGCAAATTGCGCCGCCATGCAAAGATCGCCTTCATTCTCGCGGTCTTCATCATCAACGAGAATAACCATTTTTCCGTTCTTGATGTCTTCAATTGCTTCTTCAATAGTGCTGATTGCCATTTTACTTTCCTTACTTATTAGAAACCGTGCTTCGCAAGGAAATCCTTATCGATTCCCTTGCTCGATTGCATTAATTTTTCTACATACTTACCCAGAATATCCGTTTCGATATTCACCAAATCGGCTTCCTTTTTCATCACCAGCGTGGTGTTGGCCGCCGTATGAGGGATTATATTAACATAAAACCGGCTTTTTTCAAGTTTGTTCACGGTCAGACTGATTCCGTCAATAGCCACGGATCCTTTTTCCACGATATAACGGGAAATATTATCATTCATTTCCACCGCCAGAATCAGCGAGCCGGATTTCTGCGTCTGCGAGAGAATTCTGCCGGTGGCGTCAACATGTCCCAAAACAAAATGGCCGCCGACAAAACCGCCGATGCGCAAGGATTTTTCCAGATTCACCTTGTGTCCCGCCTGTAAAAATCCGAGGGTTGTTCGGGAGAGTGTTTCCGCGGAAACATCCGCCTGAAAAACATTCTGATTTCTGGAGGTCACGGTCAGACAGGCGCCGTTCACGGCAATACTGTCGCCCGGAGAGACTTCCTCAAGACTGGTACCGGCTTCAATTTCCAGAACGGCGTCGGCGCCCTTCCTGGTCAAGCGTTTGACCTTGCCCAATCCTTCCACAATTCCGGTAAACATAATTACTTTTTATCCTTGCTTAACAAATCTTTCAGTTCGGACATAAATTCGCCGACATCGCGAAACTGACGGTAAACGGAAGCAAACCGGACGTAGGCAACACCGTCGAAATTCTTCAACTCGCTCATTATTTTTTCCCCAATGATGGTGGAAGAAATTTCCTCCTTTTGCAGCTCCTGACAGGCCTGTTCGACGTTCTCGACAAGTTTGTCGATGGCCTCCATACTGATCGGACGTTTCTCGCAGGCTTTTTTGATGCCGGTCAGGATTTTCTGCCGGTCAAACTGTTCGCGCCGTCCGTCTTTCTTCACGACCATAGGCAGGACATCTTCCACATATTCATACGTGGTAAAGCGCTTGGTACACCCCAGACATTCCCGGCGACGGCGGACGGCTTTACCGTCCTTGCTGATGCGCGAGTCAATGACCTTATTTTCCGTGTGACCGCAAAACGGACATTTCATGATTTATCAACCTTCAATACGCTAGAGTTGTTCGACGCTGATGCCCGCTTCCTTGAGCATCTCGGCGGCCAGTTGATCATGATAACCGTCGCGAATGATGATCCGGGCAACACCGGCGTTAATGATCATTTTGGCGCAGATAACGCAGGGATGATTCGTACAGTACAGCGTCGCCCCCTTGGTGCTGACGCCATGGAGCGCCGCCTGGATGATCGCGTTTTGTTCCGCGTGCAGTCCGCGGCATAATTCATGACGCTCCCCGGACGGAACTTTGAGCTGCTCGCGCAGACAGCCGATATCCAGGCAATGCTGCAACTTGGAGGGAGCGCCGTTATAACCGGTGGCCAGTATCCGGCTGTCGCGCACCAGTCCGGCTCCCACGGCTCTGCGGCAGCACGTGCTGCGTTTGGACACCAGTTCGACAATATCCAGAAAGTAATTGTCCCAGTCGGGTCTTTGATTAATTTTTTTTGACACAGCAGATGAAGACAATTTCTTTCCGGCCATATTTTTCGCCTTAACGGATCTGTATTTTCCTTCCGGTTTTTTAAAGGTTCTTAATTCTCCCCGGATAAAGCGGAAACTGGCTGCAAAGCGTTCCGACCTTTTCCGCAATCGCTTTAATCTTCCGCTCGTTGTTGATGTCTTTAATCACATCGGAAATATAGGAAGCAATCAAACGCATCTCTTTTTCCTTCATGCCTCTGGTGGTCACGGCAGGCGTGCCGATTCTGATTCCGCTGGTGACCTGAGGACTCTTCGTGTCAAAGGGTATGCCGTTTTTGTTGACGGTGATGGAGGCGCGGTCCAGCGCTTCCTGTGCGTCTTTACCCGTAACATTCTTGTCGGTTAAATCGACCAGCATCAGATGATTGTCCGTTCCTCCGGAAACAAGCCTGAATCCCTGATTCTTCAGTTCATCCGCCATGGCCTGCGCGTTTTTGACGATCTGTTTTTGATATTCCTTGAATTCCGGCTGAAGCGCTTCCTTGAAAGCGACAGCCTTGGCGGCAATCACGTGCATCAACGGTCCGCCCTGCATGCCCGGGAAAACCCTGCTGTTGAGGGTCTTGGCGTAAGCTTCCTTGCACATCACCACGCCGCCGCGCGGTCCGCGCAGGGTCTTATGCGTAGTGGTCGTGACGAATTCGCAAACCGGAACCGGGCTGGGATGAAGTCCTGTGCAGACCAGCCCCGCGATATGGGCGATATCCGACATGATCACGGCGCCGACTTCATCGGCAACATTTCTAAACTTTTGGAAATCAATTGTCCGCGGATAGGCGCTGGCGCCGACAATAATCATTTTAGGCTTGTGTTCCCTGGCCAGTTTTTCCACTTCGTCGAAATCAATCGTCTCCGTCTCCTTGCTGACGCCGTAGGGAACAATTTTATACAATTTGCCGGAGAAATTGGCCGGACTGCCGTGAGACAGATGTCCGCCGTGCGACAGATTCATACCTAATATCGTATCGCCCGGCTGTGCGACGGCAAAGTACACCGCCATATTTGCCTGTGTTCCCGAATGAGGCTGCACGTTGACATGATCGCATCCGAAAAGCTTTTTGCAGCGGTCAATCGCCAGACTTTCCGCGATATCCACGTATTCACAGCCGCCGTAATAACGTTTTCCCGGATAACCTTCCGCGTACTTGTTGGTCATCACGCAACCCTGGGCTTCGAGCACTGCTTCACTGACAAAATTTTCCGAGGCGATCAATTCGATTTTACCCGCCTGCCGACGTGTTTCCAGATCGATGGCCTTCATGACTTCCGAATCGACTTTTTCTAAAAAAGACATGGAATTTATTTCTCCTTAGTTCTTAAATTCTGATTATTTCACTATCCCCATTCGCGTCGCTCAGGGGATAGTTCGACTTACGCTTCGAACTTCGCTTCGCTTGTTCTCAGCGAGTCTCACTATACTTCTTAAACAATAACACAGCGTTGACGCCGCCGAAACCAAACGTGTTGGAGATGGCCGTGCTGATTTCCCTGCGCCGGGCGACTTTCGGCACGTAATCCAGATCGCATTCCTCACCGGGATTATCCAGATTAATCGTCGGCGGAATAATACCCTCATGCAGGGCCTTCACCGCAAAAATGGCTTCCGCACCGCCCGTACCCCCCAGCATGTGGCCGGTCATGGATTTGGTGGAGCTGACCATTATTTTTTTGGCATGTTCCCCAAACAGGGATTTGATGGCCTGTGTTTCATATAAATCGTTAAGCGGCGTTGAAGTGCCGTGCGCGTTGATATAATCAATATCTGCGGGATTCAAACCGGCGTCTTTGATCGCCGCGCGCATGCTGCGGGCGGCTCCTTCGTGCCCGGGAGGCGGAGCGGCCATATGAAAAGCATCGGAGGTGCATCCGTAACCGGCAAGCTCCGCATAAATTCGCGCGCCCCTGTTCAGAGCAAACGATAATTCTTCCAGAATAACGATTCCGCAACCCTCGCCGATGACAAAACCGTCACGATCTTTATCAAAGGGGCGGCTGGCTTTTTGCGGTTCATCGTTTCTGACCGACAGCGCCCGCATGGAACCGAATCCGGCTACGGCCAGCTGAGTGACCGCCGCTTCGGTACCGCCGGTAATCATGACCTCAGCGTCCCCGCAGGTAATGGTTCTGTAGGCGTCACCGATGGCCGATGTTCCCGCGGCGCAGGCGGTCACAGCGCAATTGATGGGACCTTTGGCCCCGAATCTGATGGAAACGTGACCGGAGGCAAGATTGGCAAGAATGGCCGGAACGGCAAAGGGAGAAATTTTCCGGGGACCGGCATTCAACAGATTTTTAAATTCTTCTTCCAGCGTGGCCAGCCCGCCGATGGCCGAACCGATGATCACGCCGGTTCGTTCGGAAAATTCGGAACCGATCGTTAATTTGGCATCGGCCAGCGCCATTTCCGCAGCGGCAAGAGCGTAAAGGATGAAGTCATCGTAACGACGAACTTCCTGTTTGTTGACATATTGCAGGGGATCAAATTTTTTTACTTCGCCCGCAATTCTGGTTTTGTAAGAGCTGCTGTCAAATTTGGTAATCGGGCCGATGCCTGACTTGCCCGCAATTGCGCCCTCCCAAGATTCATCAACTGAATTTCCCAGGGGAGTCAAAGCTCCGAGACCTGTTACCACAACACGCCTTTTCATTGGCTATAATCCTGCAAGGCTTATCTATTTAACGCCTTTCTGTTTAAGAAAATCGACAACATCTTTAATTGTAGTAATCTTTTCCAATTCTTCATCAGCTATCTCTATACCAAATTCTTCTTCCATTTCCATAAGGAGCTCAACGATATCCAAAGAATCCGCCCCCAAATCGTCAATAAAAGAAGCTTCTAACACGCATTCTTCTTTGGTAACATCCAGCTGCTCCATAACAATGTTAATGACTTTTTCTTCTAACGTCATGCAAAATCCTCCTCAAAATCTTTGATTGCCCGGAAAGTCGGATCAAATTTTACTTCTTTTACCCTTTTTATAAAAGCAAATTCCTTGCTTTTATAAAAAAGAGATAGCTGTTATCTTCAGTTTATAATACTCAATCAGGTTCAAAGGTGTTTCTTTTGACCAATTGACTATCAATGCAAACCCTACCAGAGCTGTCTATGTTCTAGGCGTTCTTTTCCGCTTTTCTGTATTCCCGGCCCTTATAGGTTTCACACGTAGGACAGATGCGATGAGGCAATTTCGGCTCATTGCACTGCGGACATACGGACATCGCCGGTGATTTCAGGAAATCGTTCGCTCTTCTCTGATTACGTCTTGTTTTAGAATGTCGCTTTACTGGATTTGGCATAAATAACCCTCTTCTATAATTAATTTTTTATTACAAAATTTTTCAATACGGCCATACGGCTGTCTAAATGATCTGAATGGCAGTTGCAGGAAGAAACATTCAAATTCGTTCCGCATTGCTGACAAAGGCCCCGGCAGTCGCTACTGCACAGCACTTTTATCGGGATCTGCAAAATGATCTGCTCACAGATAATGGGAGCAAGATCAATAAAATCGCCCTGATAATAACTTATTTCCAGCTCTTCCGGCTTAAGCTCCAGATCTTCGCTCGCCTCGGCTTTCGCGGGAATCAAAGTATAAGCAAAATCACTGCCGATAGACAGCTTGGTATTTTCCAGACAACGGCTGCAGCAAATATCTATCAACGCGGAAAATGAACCTTTGATAAAAACAGTGCCTGAAGTTTTTGTGATCAGACAATCTACATCAATCTTATCCAGAGAAAAATCAGGAATGTCGTCTTCTTTAAAGCATGCTTTAAACCAGGCGTCTCCTTCGGAAAAAACGAAGCACTGCCCCTCCTCCGGAATAAGAAAAATATTAATTTTCAAAGAATTAGCCATAAATAGCCTGCTGTCTAAAAATTATACCGTAATTTAACCGGTGAAGTAAATTATAAAATCTTTTTGTTGTCAAGTATAATTATTACCCAAGCCGTGTATTAACCAGTTAATTTTAAATTTGATTTTATATATCTGCGCTCTTGTCAGGTGCCGGATAAATTCCCAAGCTTGACAAAAGGCGAGCGCAACCCTATAAAGTTGGAAAAAATAAGGAAAATAACATCATGGAAAAAATCAGAACCCGCTTCGCCCCTTCTCCGACAGGTTATTTGCATATCGGCGGAGCGCGAACCGCTCTTTTTAACTGGCTTTATGCCCGCCATCACGGCGGAGAATTTGTTTTACGAATTGAAGATACGGACCAGCAGCGATCCACCGACGAATCAACTAAAGCCATCCTCGATGCCATGGCCTGGCTGGGATTAAACTGCGATGAAGGTCCTTATTTCCAGGCCCAACGTGTTGATCTGCATAGAGAAATGGTTCAAAAATTAATCAGGGAAGGCAAAGCTTACTATTGCACCTGCACTCCCGAAGAACTGGAAGAAAAAAGAAAAAAGGCGCTGGCCACAGGTAAAAAACCCAAATATGACGGCACCTGCCGCGACAAAAATTTAAAGAAAACCGCCGGCAGCGTCGTACGTTTCCGCAGCGAGCAAACGGGCGCCACGGTTGTGGAAGACCTCATCAAAGGCAACATCATCTTCAACAATGAAGAACTCGACGATTTGATCATCGAACGCGGCGACGGCTACCCCACGTATAACTTCGCCGTGGTCATCGATGACGCTCTCATGAACATCACCCATGTCATCCGCGGCGACGACCATGTCAACAATACGCCGCGCCAGATTCTGATGTATCAGGCGCTGGGATTTTCCGTGCCCAAATTTGCCCATGTCCCCATGATTCTGGGCAGCGATAAAACCCGCCTCAGCAAACGCCACGGCGCGACTTCCGTGATGGCCTATAAGGAAATGGGATTTTTGCCGGAAGCGCTGGTCAATTATCTGGTGCGTCTGGGCTGGGCTCACGGCGATCAGGAAATTTTTTCGCAAAAAGAGCTGATTGAACTCTTCGATCTGGATGCCGTCGGCAAATCACCTGCCGTCTTCAATCCCGACAAGCTTCTCTGGCTCAATGCGCATTATATAAAGGAAGCATCTCCCGCGCGTCTGAGAGAAGAAATGAAAACCATCTGGCCGGCCGGAATCGACACGAGCGATGCCGCCTTCACGCAAAAAGTAATTGCCGATTTGCAGACAAGGGCGAAAACGCTGGCGGAACTGGCGAATGCGGCGGATTTCTACTTCACGGATGAAGTTAAGTATGAGGAACAGGCAGCCCAGAAATTCCTGACGGCCGAGGTCGCGCCCCATTTGAAGGCGCTGCTGGAATCGATTGTCTCCTTACAGGATTTCAGCAAGAAAGGCCTTGAGGAATTTTTAATGAATTTCACCCAGGCCAGAAACATAAAGTTCAAGATCATCGCGCAGCCGCTGCGCGTGGCGCTGACCGGAAAAACAGTCAGCCCCGGCATTGACGAGATCATGGTCACTCT
>JAJFTS010000143.1 GCA_021372815.1 Deltaproteobacteria bacterium
GGTGCATCGACATCATGATGAATCAGAAATGGAAGGTTTTCAGACATTCAAAACCGAAAGACTACTATCTATCACTTTTTAAAGGAGACAACAACCATGAAGGTCCTGCTGATAAACCCGCACTACCCTAACTGGATAGTCAATAAGGAATTCCTTCTTCCCTTAAATCTTCTCTATCTTGCCGGCGCCCTGAAGGCTGCGGGACATGATGCGAACATATTAGACCTCAATGTATACAAACCGTGGCTGAAAGGTAACGACAGCGATAGCTCCAGCTATTGTGAATCCCTTGTGGAGAAACAAATAATCGACAGCGAACCAATGCTCGTTGGGATCGGTTGTATGTTTTCGGGCAGCTTTCCGGTAGTCCTGGAGTATACCAAAAAGATAAAGGAAAGCTTTCCCGACATTCCAATTGTGATTGGCGGGATACATCCCACGCTTTATTCCACTCAAATATTGGAACATTGCAGCAGCATTGACTACGTTATATTGGGAGAAGGCGAGGAATCGTTTACCCAGCTTGTAAACCTGCTGGCAAACCATGATAATCCAGATCCGGCTGGTATTGAAAAGATTGATGGAGTTACCTTCAGGCAAAATGGAAAGGTAGTGACAAACAAGAAAACTCATTACATTAAGAACCTTGACGGGATTCCCTCTCCACCGTATGAGTTAGTTGATATAAAGGACTATTACCACGATACGTCCGGATGGTTCAATCCGCGGGGGATGCCGATTAATGCAACAGTTCCTCTCCTGTCAAGCAGGAGCTGCCCGAACCTGTGTAACTTTTGCGTGGCGGCTAACGTTATGGGACGGGGCTGGCGGTACAGGTCAGTGCAGAGCATAGTTGATGAAATAGAATATTTTTACAATTTACATGATCATCGCCACTTCTCGTTCATCGATGATAATTTTACCCTTAAGAAGTCCCGCGTTCTGGACATCTGCAACGAGATCGTTAAGAGAAATCTTAAACTACAGTTCGAGACTCCTAACGTAGCAACGGCTACGCTTGACGAAGAAGTTATGGATGCGATGACTGGAGCCGGATTGACAAGGATTGGTCTGGCAATTGAAAGCGGTTCTGATTTTATTCGCAACAAGATAATAAAGAAGCATTTGTCCCGGGACAGCATAATGAATGCCGTACAGCTAACCAAGAAGTATAAAGATCTCCTGTACGTTAAGGCATTTTTCATTATTGGCATGCCCGAGGAAACCATGACAACATTAATGGAAACGTACGACATGATTAAAGATATTGATGTGGACGAACCATATGTCAACAATATAATGCCTTTCCCCGGAACAGCACTTTTTGAACAGGCTCTCAGAGATAACCTGTTTCTTAACAATATTGATTTAGAGAATATCTGGAAAATGGAGGCATTCCATGTCGTCGGAAATAAGACCTTCTATCTTAAACCCTACAACATGACCGTGGAAGAACTGGTTGACTTTCGCAGGAAGGTGGACAATCTGCTGGATACCATGATTAAGAGGAAACTGGAATCCAAGGGCATGTTCCATCATACATATCGAAAAAAGGAGCAAGATCTTTCGGCAATGGGTTG
>JAJFTS010000178.1 GCA_021372815.1 Deltaproteobacteria bacterium
TGGGAAGGCAATTCGCCTATTTTGGTTAAGGATCACAGACGTTTGTTGCAGGACAGGGGTTTTGTGGTTGACGTTTGTGAAGAGCCAAAGGACTGGAAAATCAGACAGGCTGCTGTTTATAAGCGTATCATCGCGGAAAAACATGCGTTAATCAGGGAAATGGGACGTGACTCAGCCAAAGTGTGGATTAGGGATGCCGCTAATTTAAAAACCCTCGATCGCGTGCGCCGCGTTTTCGTGGTTGCACGAAAAGAGAGAGCTTCTGCCTCCGGTTAGGATTAAAAAGCGTTTTGAAGGAATTGGTGCATCTTTAAACTAGACAATTGAAATTCTCCCGCCGCGAGTAATTGCTGATAACAGCTTCTGGATTCACCCTTCGGGCACTATGAAACGCGCTGCGCGGGAACAACATAAGCGGTGGAAACTGCTACTGTTCCTTATTTCCCCGGATCTTCAGTCTATTCTGAAACCATATCCTGCCGAGGAGATGGATTACAAACCGATTGACAAAATTGACTGAGAATTATATTTATTCTTCTATAAATATAGAAACATCTAAATTAAACCAAAAGGTCGAATACCATGCCAGAAAGATCGAGCAAGAAGAACCGCGATAAAAATATGGAGCGTATGTCTGCCGCGTTTAAGGCTTTGTCCAATGAAACGCGTCTGGCGGTGTTCGAAAGAATCAGTCTTGGTCCGTGTAACGCAATGCTGGGTAAAGATGAAAGGCAATGTGTATGCAGTGTAGCCGATAATTTTAATATATCCCTTTCCACGATTTCCCATCATATGAAAGAACTGCGCAATGCCGGGCTCATCAACTGCGAAAGAAAAGGTCAATTCATTTTTTGTCAACCCAATGATGAAACCATCAAGATGATGGTGGAATATCTCAACAAAGTTATAAAAAAATAAAACAGCGCATTTGTTTTAACGGATCAAAAGAAGAATTCCTTTCAGATTTAATATTCCATAAATCGTAAATACTTATACCCAGTCGCATTCTTCAGCTAACTTTGTTGGCTGCGTCGTCAGCGTCCTCAACGTATTAATAATACGCCTCCGGCGCCTCCTCCTTGCCGCCGCGTTATCTTTTGAATGCAACTCGATATTAATATTATCAAGAGATATTACAATCTTATGCCTCTGTGAAAAATATTCTTGACAAAGGAATAGGTATTATTATATTTAGATATATATCGAAATATAAATATGTCGAAATATAAAACAAGGAGGTGTTTTATGTCTACGCAAGAAGAAGCGAATAAAAGTAAGGGGTTTGAGTTCTGTCAGTCCTTTATGAACAAATGCTGCAATCCCGGAGCGGCAGAAGAAAAGGGAGAGAAGGCTGATTTCAAAAGCTGTGAACAGATGATGAAACAGTTCTGCGGCACAAAAGACGGGAAATTTGATTTTGAAGCATGCATGTCGAAAATGGCGCAATGCTGTAAAGGCATGAATGAGAAATCAAGCGAAAAAGTAAATGGTTAACATGTCAGTGATTTAAGGCAATGCAGGAGTAAGAACATGATGGGAGATCATAATTCAAGTGAGGCAATTTCAAAACGATTTCACTGTTTTGGAATGTGTGGTGGAAGGAGCAGCCGCATCTTCTGTGGATTATTCTTTATTATCGTCGGGCTTTTCTGGATCGGAAAAGAAGCGCATTGGTTTTCACCTGAAATAATAACGCTTTTCTGGCCGTTGGTGCTCGTTCTGGCCGGTATCGGGTTGGTTGCGGCGGCCCTGATTAATAAAGCACATCATTAAAATAATGATGTTAAAAATAAAGAGGAGCGTATAATCAGACAGCGGTAAACTGCCGGTATATTAAAACGTAAGATTGATATTACCGGCAGTGATGCCGTTATGAATTAACACTATAAAATGTTCGCTATGGAGGATTTATCATGGGAGAAAGTAAATGTGCCAACTGCAGCATGAAATCGCGTTATGATAAAAACCCGAATTCCATAATCAGCAAAATCTGGAAATGGCATTTAACCTGGTGTCCGGGATGGAAATCGTATCTCAAGTCTCTGCCGGAGAATGAAAAAAATGAAATGATTAAAAAATACGGTTGAAGGAAATAACAGGTAACATCAGATGAGTGTGCTTATTAAGACCTTAAATCGTGATTTAATCAGAAATCATGCTAAAATTGTCATACTAATCTGGATTCTGCAGATACTTGGACCGGTATCGGGAGTCATGTTTACGCTCTTTCTTTTTTGGGGCTCCTTTACCCTAATTGATCTTGGCCTCAGCTCTGCAGATGGATTGCTGACAGACATCTTTTTATCGATCATGTTTTTCCTGCAGCACAGTATAATGGTTCGCAGTGGATTCAAACAATGGCTTGGAAAATACATGCCGGATATATATCATAATGCCTTCTATGGGATAACATCAGCCATTGCCTTGCTGCTGGTAATGACTTTCTGGCAGAAATCCGCCACTCTCGTAGCGAATGCCGATGGTATTATTTTCTGGATTCTTCGCGCTCTATTTTTTCTTTGTCTGGCTGGATTTTTCTGGGGGTCGAAATCGCTTGGTTCATTCGACGCTCTTGGCGTCAAGCCGCTCATGCGTTATATCAGCAACAGGCAGTGTAAACCGCAAAAGATAGTGGCAAAGGGGCCCTATCGATGGTCGCGTCATCCACTGTATCTGTTTGTGATAATTTTAATCTGGTCGTGTCCTGTCCTTACACTCGACAGGCTGATATTCAATATGATGTGGACGATATGGATTATTGTTGGCACATTTCTGGAGGATCGGGATCTTCACCGTGAATTCGGAAGCCAATATCGTGAATACAGCTCCAAGGTGCCGATGCTGATTCCTTATCGGATTCCGGGAAATAAGCCTGTGTGATAGAAAAATGATGCGATTGATGTCGCCGGTCTGCTTTCTATTTTAAAAGCATACCCTGCGGAAAAAATGAATTTCAAACCATCCAAAATTCAGGGACATCCATACCGGTTTTACTCGCTAATCTGATTTTGTTGCGGCTTTACAAGAGGACAATTGGTTATTGATGATTTGATAAGGAAAGGCAGAGCCAATTTGACTCTGCCTTTTATGAAAAACATCATGCTAAAGAAACATGATGTGTGAAGGGTTATTTAGGAATGCATAAAAGTAAAACGATAAGGGCATATTTCTTCATCGCATTTCCTCCCTCAAGCCTCTTCATGAGGTCTTACTTAATAAAGGGACAAAAAGATGTTGTTGAAAGTTCCGGTAACGTACAGCCGGCAGGCGGAATAATGAAAAAAATGTATCCCTGTTTCAGATGGAGCAAACTACATGCCAATTTGTAAATGATTGATATCATAGCGAATTACAAAAATATTTCGTAAAACATATTATAATTGTAAAGATATGCGACGTCTTTAACGGCTTATTTCTGAGAATAACAAGATGTATTAAGCGGTAAAATGTAAGGAATTCATAAGATTATTGATTATCCTATAATTGTAAAGAAATCCGCCACCGCAGGATTTGTGGAAAAACAGGCGGTGTCAATTTAAAAAAGTGAAAAGTGAAAGGTGAATAAAAAACTGTTCAATGTTCTACGTTCAAAGTTCTATGTTAAAAACAACAGATTTAAGTAATTTCCCACAGCACTACGTGCCTGGGATAGTTCGCCTTACGCTTCAAGCTTCATCCCGCCACGTCGGGATTCGCTTTCAGCTTGGCTCACTAAAGTTTTAAGTAATTAAGCAAACTGGGTACACCCGTACGGGTACCATTTTAAAAAAGGTGAAAAGTAAACGGTAAACTGAAAAAAATCCCTCTTTATCTCCTTTTAGAAGAAGGAGAATTAAGCTTGGGTCTCATTATCAGCTTGCCTCACTATTTTGTCCTTGACTGAAAAGGGCGGACAAATCATAATCGGATTGTGGTTTTGGTTTTCTTTTTGGGAAATAATTTTTTCGGTGTGCGAGATCAATTGCAACCGTAATTACATTCCAGGAGGGTTCATGAACGAAAGTCTCATTTTTCAGGAAACGCCCGACCTTGTTAATCCCTATATTCTAATCGGTTACCGCGGCTGGCTGAATGCCGGTGAGATTGCGACCGGAAGCATCGACTTCCTGCGCCGCAAGCTCAATGCCCGGAAGTTTGCTTCCATTGATCCCCGGCATTTCTATGTCTGGCAGCTGCCGGGATTTGATCCGGCGCAGGTCATGCGACCCAATGCGATTGTCGAAGGAGGCCTGATCAAGTCTCTCGTCGAACCCGCCAATGAATTCTTTTTCTGGAAGAGCGGCGCCGAAAACGACCTGATCCTTTTTACGGGCTTTGAACCGAACGTTGCGTGGCCGGAATACACATCGGCCGTTTTGAGCATTGCCAAACGTTATAAGGCTTGCCGGATCTATATTCTGGGCGGCGTTTTCGACCAGGTTCCCCATACCCGGGAAATAAATATTTATGCCGTGCTGAGTCGTCCGGAGATGAAGAGCGAATTTCAATCGTTTCCACTGCTGAATTACACGGGTCCGTGCAGCTTCTCCACGCTGCTTGTGCATCATGCCGGCAGGGAAGGGATTGAGGCGGCCAGCATTGTGGCCAGGGTTCCGCCGTATATCGAGACTTTTAACGCAAAAATAAGCTACGATTTTTTGAAAAAGGTATTTGCCCTGACGTCCCTGAATATCGATTTAAGTGATCTTAAAAAATCCGGGGACGCCGTAAACAAGCTCATGGAGAATGACTTCAGGCAGAACATGGACGCTCTGGCACAACTCCGGCAACTGGAACAAATGTATGATGCATCTCTTTTGCAGGGATACGGTGATAACCAGGAAGTGAAGATCGATGAGCTGATGCGGGAGATGCAGAGCGAGAAAAAGAACGGCCAAAAACCGCACTGAAAGTTATCAGGAACAGTGTACTTAATTATTAACAACTTTCTATTTAGAATTAATAAATATGGCAATTTCTTTTACAGAAAAAGATAAAAAAATGGCGCAGCGATGCGTCGATTGTACTGTATGCAAAAAAGCCGGAAAACAACAGAGTGGGACTTACTAATTCCACCAACGCTTTAATGAGCCTTGACTATAATCTTAGAGCGAATTATCCCGACACCTTCGGGTGGTAGGGACGAACGTCACTTCGTTTGCTATGCCACGGCGCTTCGCGCCTGGTATAGTTCGACTTACGCCTCTCATGGCATTCGTTTTCAGCTTGTCTCACTATCAGCGGGTGTCATTAAAGAGCCGCTTCAGTTTATTGTTATAGTCGCTTTCGCGGTAAATTTTTAACCACCGGCTCACGATGGCTCCCGCGTATGTTTTCACAAACAGATTTCTCCATATTCTTTTTATATCTTTCCAGGCATTCGCCAGCGGAACGGAGAAAATCGAGCGCAGAGTCCAATCATTGCGCTGCAGTTTTCTTGCTCTTATTTTTTCCAGCAAATTGCGGACAAAACGCCGGACATAAAACCCGGTGAATTCGATGGGAAATCCTATGGTCGCAATATACGTCCAGTTGAGCCAGTTGCCGTAATTTAATTTCCGCCCGATGAATCCTCCGAGATATTTATTCTTCATCAGCAGACAGGGCATGTTTTGCAGATCAAAGGCATCCAACCCGTCCGGCCGGGGATCGTAACAGAGGAAAAGCCCATCATATTTGTCCCAGCCGACCAGCGAAAGAGGCAGGAGACGGCCTTCTCTTTCCAGCCTTGCCCGAAGATCGGAACCCGGCAGCGGGACGGCATTGAGCACCTGGATGGTGTCTATTCCTGATTTTTTAAAAAACTTTATATAGTGTTTGCACCGCTGTTTGATGGTGAAAGAAGAGTCTGCCTGCGCGTTCTCGTTTAAAGGATAGCCGAAAATGAACATGCCGTGCAGATAAAAATAGTTGGAGAGTTTTTGGGAACGGGTGATTAATTTTTCAGCTGTGACGCCCTTGCGCATCGCCCGCAGTTCTTCGTTAATCGGACTTTCGTAGCCGATCGCAAGCATGCTAACGCCGGCCCCGCGCATGGCTTCGATCAGTTCGTCGTTCTCCGCCACTTCCGAGCGCACCTGAACGACAAGGTCGATTTTTTTTCGGAAATTTCTTTTGTAATCGCCGATCTTCCGGCACAGCTCAATGGCGTCATCCGGATTCTGCGCAAAGTTGTCGTCGGTGAAAAAGAAATTCGAATATCCCAGATCGTTATATTTAATAAGCTGCCGCAGTGTTTTATCAACCGAAGCGAATTTGTATTTCCCGTATCTTTTATTGACGATGCAGAATTCGCAATTCCAGTTGCAGCCGCGTCCCCGGTTGATGGGCACAAAGCTCCATCTTTTTTTCAGGAATTTAATCATGGTCAGGTCGGGATCGGCCAGTTCATCCAAATCCTCAATCGGCTTGCGCTTTCCGGTAAAGATATATGCTCCGGTTTCGTCAAGAAAGCTGATTCCTGTTACCTGATGCAATCGCTCACGATTCAGAGAAACACCACTGCCGGATATCAATATTTCCAGCAATTCCGTCATGGTTTCTTCGCCCTCCCCGTGGACGACAATGTCGACGCCGGACTGGAGCGCTTCCTGCGGCAGGGCATCCACATGGCTGCCGCCGGCAATGGTGACGGCGCCAAAAGTCTTGTATTGACGGGATATCGCATACATGCGGGGTATTGAATTGCTCATGCCGCCGTAAAACAACGCAATTTGCGCGGGTTGCCCGGCCTGTAAAAAGGAGTGATCCGGCAGGCCGTAAGAATCCTGTGGCCCGCTGAAGTTGTTTTCATCAATCGCATAAATTTCTTTAATGCGGGGATGATGAGTGATCTGGCTCATCACAGAAAGGAGCCCCACCGGAGGCATTTTTATCCGGGCGTAAATATTTTGCTGTGAATGTTTCGGATACTGCGGAATGATGCCGACAATGGTTAAATCTCTTTTCATGATTAAAATCCTCGCTATTATGGTTAATCTGAAAAGGTCGGTTATAAGGTAAACTCTCTGCGGAGGGGCTCTCTTTATAAATAAAAATAATCCCGGGAACGGGAAAAGTCAATATGATAAATTGAAGAAGCGCGATGGGCCTAAGTGGTCAATTAAACGGAGAAATGTTAAAATGGTAAGCGGCTGTCGGATATGATAATATGTCTTGACTTTGCCTGTATTAGGTATAGTTTATAGCTGAACAATGTAATTGACATAGAGAGAAGCCGGGGGTTTCTTTTTGTTATGCGGAAATCACGGCGGTTATTAAGGTCCTGCCCATTACAATGAGGCAGGTATTTTTGTTTTTGGATGCAAACAAATCAGGATAATTTCGTTTGCACCGGGTGATGATTGGATAAGGAGGAATAAAATGAATATACACGTAATTGAACAGTTGAATAATTTTGTAAAACTGCCGGATGACAAATGGGAAAGCGGCGGATGGAGCATCGACGAAAGTAAGGCCGAGAAACTGATCGGTGGTGAGATTTATTTTCACAAGAAACGAACGGAGCCGTCTTTTTTTGGCGGTTCAATCATCGATTGTCGCGTCGATCAGAGCCCGGAATGTCAGGGGAAAGTTGTTTTTACATTCCAATATGACGGAAACTGCAGAAATGTTAATACGGATAAGTATGGATGGTCAAAAAAGATAAAGATAATCAGCAATGAATGAGGCTGTTGAGTCCAGCATTACAGAATTTAAACGTATCATTAATGATTGCAGATTTTTATGGCGTATGGTATTTTAATATCATCTTAATGTTATAAAAATAATAAGATGGAAGGGTCCATAAGTTAAAAGACACTTATGGAAAAATAAAAGATAGATGGTCGGTCCACCATCTGATTAATGTAATCGGATGGCAGCCTTATTTTATGAAAGAACGGTTTTCTGATTAGAAAAATCGGACGGCGTTTTTCTTCATGGAGTTTCATTATACAGGCAGAAATAAATTGTAAAGAGATTATGATTATATCTGCTCTTGTCCAGGCTGTTTCTTCTTCGTTGTTCCTCTAGTTGTAAAAAAATAGTTGGTGAAAATTAAAAAAACCGGATTAACCCGCGCAACAGTGTATACCAAATGCTGACCGAGTATTATTTAACCGGAGGCGACTCCCGTCAATATCAATGCGGCGGGAGCATGGCTTAAAAGTAATTTTAAAAAGGGATGTAAACCAATCTGTTTAAATTGAAATATAATGGATCGGTTTTGTCTCTAATAAAAATTAAGGAGGTGTTTTATGTCTGAAAATAGCAGAAATTTACTTGCAGGTTTGTTTGTTGGCGGATTGGTCGGTGCAACTTTAGGGATATTATTTGCGCCTAAAAGCGGTAAGGAAACGCGTGAAGAGATTTCCCGCAAAACGGATGAGCTTTTAGTCAAGACAAAAGAAGGATACAAAAAAGCCGCAGACAAGTGTGCTGAAACGGTCCAAAGCAGTAAAAGTAAACTAAAGGGCGCGATTGATGCCGGAGTGGAAGCTTATCGGCAGGCGAATGTTGAAAAAACGGTTTGATAGTCGATGTCGTCGATAAACTACAATACAGTTATATCAATAATCATTAAGGAAGGTGAGCCATGAATCAGGAAAGTGCCTTATTAATTTTAGTTGTCGTCCTTATTGTGTTTGTTGTTTTGTGTATTCCCGTTTTCTTGCGAATATGGCGAATAACAAAGGATGTTAAGATGCTGCTGCAAAATATAAATCAGAGTTTGCCTTCGATATTGAAAAACATAGAAGAGATTACGACAAATGTTAATAGCTCGAGCGGTTTGATAAATAAGAAGATTCAAGATTATGCGAGCATACCGGATCGGATAATGAGAAATATTGCTGCTGTTGCCAAAGGCATGCACGTTTTTGCGGAAGTTCTTTTAAAGAAAGAAAAAGCTTAAATTGGAAAAAATATTGCTGTTAAAGGATGTGTTCATATCGACATTTGAAGTGTGGTCATCAATTTCGATTATACCGGCTGTAACGCGGCAGCCGGTATAATCAGGTAATCGAGAGAGAACCGGTTATCGTAAAATTACCGGTTTTGGAGGTCCCCTGGAAATTATAGCGGCTCTGTGGCAGCCTGATATTTTTTAAAATTATTTTTGAAGGGAGGAAAAAATGTCTGAAATTATGGATGATAAAAGAAGGGAGAGGAGAGTGGAGGAGTATAATGATATTACCATATCTGTAATCTCCCGCAAAAAAAATCTCCCGAAGGGAAAAGTTTTCCATAATTGCAGCGAGGATATATCCGCGTCCGGTACCAGAATTTGTGCCAATAGTTTTTTCCCGGTAGATACTCTCCTTAAAATGGATATTAAATTAGAAAATACGCATCAAATAATAACTGCGACGGGAAAGGTTAAGTGGTTCAAAACAATCTTCGAAAATGAGTGGTATGAAGGAGGCGTAGAATTCGTTGATACATCCGGTGATATGATCAAAAAGCTGTCCGATCATATTATGTCTGTGCTGAATTCAAATTCCGAAGATTTCTACTATTCGTATATCACCTGAATCCGACAAAATAATTTTCCCGTCTGGTGACAAGAAAGGCAGGGTCGGTAATGACTCTGCCTTTTCTATGCGTGCTTTCCACCGGTACCATACGGTTTATTTAGAAGATCGCGTCAAGAACAAGCAAAGGCGATGTTCTGTTTCTTGTGGCGATTTCACTGATGGTTTGATCCTGGCCGTCGATGGCTATGCCTTTCGACTGAAGAATATCCGTTGCTTCTTCAGGTGTGTGGTTGGCAACCTGCGCCACTTCCTGTAAAGAAGTTTGAATCAAGGTATCCGAAATCCTTTTTAACGGGTGTCCGCTGTTATGTCCCTCCACGTTTAGAGGAAGGAAAGAGACGCAGGTTAATAAGAGAAAAGATATCAGAATAACTTTCCCGAGAGGCTTCGAAAGATACCGGACAGACGCACGCCAGTTGGCAATCAGATGGGTTATTGTGCCGATGACCAGCAGCCAGCTGAGCCACTCGTGTACAAGTTTTACCGAGCCGAGTTCAATTTTGAAAAAGAGCATGATGCCGGTAGCGGCAGTTAGGACGAACGCCCCGATGGTCATCGGTGTTGCCCATTCGCGTAATTTTTCCGTTTTCATGATGAAGTCCTTTCTGATAAATCCTGTAATGAATACTCTTAGTAGAACCGGCTTTGATCAATTGCAAAATCAAAGCCGGTCCTGGTTTAAATGTTTATTTGAATGATTGACATTTTAATGCCTGCCTCTTTCTTCGTAAGGCCTTTCGTTATTTTTTCCGTCCTGCTTAGAATTGCCGCGGTCTTTACCTTTGTAACGGTTGCCGTAATCAGGTTTTGACTGCCGCTCATGGCTTTGGTACTGCGGTTCGGGACGATCTTTTTTCATTTTCTGAACGCCGTATCCCTGTTTTTCCCAGTGTTTGTCTTTATGCCAGGCATTCCAGTTGCGTTCAATGTCACGATGAGGTCTTTGTTGAGGTTCCCATCGGTCACCTTTCCAAGTATGATTTCTGTAATTATTTCTCCAATCCTGAGGAATATTTCTGTGGAAACGCGGAGGATTGGGATAATAAGCCCACCCTCTGTCGTAGTATCGTGAGCGGTACCAGCGGTTATTCCAGGGACGCCACCACCAGCCCGCGTAGAAAAATACATCTTCCTCAACATCGGGCACAGCATAAACATCAGTGTCCGGTATTACCACCAGTTGAGGCACCGCTGGAAATACTATCGCCGGTGGCAGAGGAATATTAACATGAACCCTTACGTCGGCCATTGCCGAAACCGGCATACATACAACCAATGTCAATAATAATGTTTTTAAAAGTAATTTCTTCATTCTGTTTTCTCCTTTATTCATTTTCGTCGATTCTCATCATCCTTTTCTGCTATGCCTTCGTTATCACCTGCGTTTCTCTTGCTCTGAGCAAGTGTCGCTACCACTTACGCTTTGAACATCATCCCGATTTTGTCGGGACTAGTTCAAAGCGAGTGGCATTAAAAGGAGGGAATAGGCACTTTAGCTTACGGACAGATACCCATTCCTAAACCGGGTCCCATGCCGGCTCCGTAACCGTAATCGCCGTGGTGTCTCATGGCACCGCGCGGTCCGAAGCCATGGCCTCTACCCCAGTTGGTGTCGGCCAGCTTTTCTTTTTGTTCCGGCGTAAGGACATTGTTGATGTCCAGTCTCAGCGCCGTGGTTTTATCTTCCATCTGGTCGCGCAGGCTTCTCAATTCTTTTTGAGCCGCGGCTATTTTATCCTTATCGGGATTGGCCTGCAGCCACAGCCGGCGCAGTTCGACCGATTTGTCAAAAATCTTTTCCTGCAGAGGCTTTATGGTCTTGAAGTGGTCCTTCTGCAGCTTTTCAATTTTCGCCTCCTGGCTGTCGGTTAAGTTCAAATGTTCCAGAGCTGCTTCCCGACAGGGCCAATAGCCTTTTCCCAAATCGTTCCCCCGGGCATACGCCTGAGAAAATAAAAACAGACCTGCTACGACGGCTATTATTGTTAAAGTTATTTTTTTCATCATACTTCTCCTTTAGATTTATTGCTGATCAGTTACCTGTTTATAGAGCAATAGCCGTGCCATAAAATATAAGGCTATGTAATCATTGAATGAAATAAATGTAGAGTTTATTTCTGTTTGCCTTTTATCCATAAAGGGTGGATAATAAGTATCCAATTTGGGTATCCAGGTGGGTAAACCGTATCCGGAAAATAACGGAGTAGGTAAATAATGCAGGGGAAAAAGAAAAAAATACGTTTGGACATTTCCGTCTGGGTGGCTGCCAGTGCAATTACCGTTTTAGTCCTGATTCTGGGCATGATGATCTTTATGCAGTTTCAGCAACGGGAAATTCAGGCCCAGACGATTTTCATCGAAAAAGGCGCAACACTGATCCGGTCTTTTGAGGCGGGACTGCGAGACCGGGCGGATCGAGAGAAGGATATTTTTTATTTCCAGAAGTTGCTGATGGAAACGGCCCAGCAGCCGGACATCGATTATATTGTCGTGACGGACAGCGAGGGCGATATTCTGGCGGACAGCGATCCTTCCACGCTGGGGCTGCGATACGGGCGGGAACTGGATATGAAAAAAATTGCCCAAAGCCAGGAGATTCGCTGGCGGCAGACTGCCAATCCCGGCGGCGCCGGAACTTTTGAGGTTTATCGCGGATTTTCTCCGTGGCGCGATGGAACTGCGGCAGGCTCTCAGCGTCCGCTGATCGTTTTTGTCGGGTTTAATATGGATAAAATCGAAAAGGCGTCGCGTGAAGATTTTTACCGGACAGTAATAACGGCGATAATTCTGATTCTGATCGGGTCGCTGGCCATTGTTTCTTTGTTTCTCGTTCAGGCTTACCGAACGGCGCGCGCATCGCTTTCACGGGTGAGAGTTTTTTCGGAAGCTCTGGTGCGGAATATGCCCATCGGACTTCTGGCAATGGACAAAGACAACCGGATTGTTGTCTGCAATGAACACGCCCGCGGTTTGTTTGCCGGTGACTGCCCGGAGATTTTGGGACAGGACGTTGTCCGGATTCTCCCGGATGCGCTTGTCCGGTTGCTGAATAAAGTTAATGCGCCAGACGGCCTGATCGAGCAGGACATATCGCTTCCCTCCGAAAAAAGCGGGGAACAGACGTGGGAAGTTGTGGCGGCGGCCTTTGCCGATGAAGACGTTCCTGAAGGAAAAATCCTGCTGGCGCGCAATGTGACGGCGATCAGAGGACTGGAAAAAGAAGTGGTGCGCAGCCGCCATTTGAACGCCATCGGATCGCTCGCGGCGGGCGTGGCGCATGAGATCAGAAATCCGCTCAGTTCCATCAAGGGCTTTGCCGTCTATTTCAAGCAAAGATTGTCCGGTAATCGCGACGATGAAGAGACGGCGGAGATTATGATCGCGGAAACCGAAAGGCTCAACCGGGTCATCAGCCAGCTCATCGAGTTTGCCCGCCCGCTTACTCTGAAAAAAGAAAAAACCGCTCTGACCGGATTAGTGCAGCAAACGGTGAAGCTGATTGAAGGCGAGGCGCGGAAAAATTCCGTGCAGATTGATGTGCGGGCGCCGGAAGATCTGCCGGCGGCGGAAATTGATCCCGATAAAATCAGACAGGTGCTTTTGAATATTTTTCTGAATGCTCTGGCGGCCATGCCCGGCGGCGGCCGTTTATCCGTCGAGCTTTCACAAAGACAGGATGTGCTGGAAGTGGTTGTTTCCGATACCGGCGCAGGCATTGACGAAAAAGATCTGCCGCGAATCTACGATCCATATTTTACGTCCAAACCGGCGGGGACGGGATTGGGGTTGGCGGTTGTGCAGAAAATCATGGAAGCGCACGGCGCTTTTCTGCAGATCGAAAGCCGGGCGGGAGCCGGTACCAGGGTGGTCCTGCGATTTGCTTTGTCCGGTAACGAGGGGATGAGAAATGAAAAATAAACTGGATATTTTAATTACCGATGATGATCTTGCCCATCGCGTGATGCTGAAAAAACTTTTAAGCGGCTGGGGATACAACGTGGCCGAGGCGGATGACGGTTCGGTCGCGGTGGAAGAAGTCCGCAAACGGTCTTTTGATCTGATTTTGATGGACATCCGGATGGTGAATATGTCGGGCATTGAAGCCCTCGAACAGATTAAGCAAATCAATCCTTCCATTCCGGTGATTATCATGACGGCTTACGCCTCGGTGGAAACGGCCGTCAGCGCCCTGAAAAAAGGGGCTTACGATTATCTGACCAAACCGCTGGATTTCGACGAGCTGCAAATGGCCATGGCGCGGGCGACCGAACACAGCCGGCTGAAACAGGAAAACGAATATCTGAAAGAGAGGCTCGGAGAAAAATTCGACCGGCAGAATATCATCGGTCAGAGCGCCGCAATGGTTAGACTGCTGGAAGTTGTCGAACAGGTGGCCGCCACGCAGGCGACCGTCCTGATTACCGGTGAATCCGGGACGGGCAAGGAAATCATTGCCAACGCGATTCATTTCAACAGTAATCGCAGGAATGCGCCGTTTGTCAAAATCAACTGTGCCGCGCTTACCGAGACGCTTTTGGAATCGGAATTGTTCGGCCATGAGAAGGGCGCTTTTACCGGCGCGGATCGCAGAAGGGAAGGGAAGTTTGTTCAGGCCGACGGCGGCAGTATTTTTCTCGACGAGGTCAGCGAAATGTCGCCCGCCATGCAGGTCAAGCTTTTGCGCGTCCTTCAGGAGCGGGAACTCACGCGCGTGGGCGGACAGGAAGTGATCAAAATCGATGTCCGCGTGATTGCCGCTTCCAACAAGGATTTGAAAAAGGAGATTCGCGAAAGGCGTTTTCGTGAAGATTTATTTTACCGGCTCAACGTCGTGACACTGGCCGTGCCGCCGCTCCGGGAGCGGGCCGATGATATTCCGCTCATGGCGCAGGCCTTTTTGAAGACGTTCGCTGAAAGGAATTCCAAAATCATCAACGGACTCACGCCGCAGGCTATGCAGAAGCTTGTGCGTTATTCCTGGCCGGGCAATGTGCGGGAATTGATGAATGCGATGGAGCGGGCTGTTGTTCTTTCCCGGACGGAAATGGTGGGGGAAGATGAACTGATTTTTACGATGGCCGATCAGGTCGCTGCTCGCGACGAGTTGCCGGAAAGTCAGAAACATCCGGTCACGGACGCAGAGGATATGTCTCTGGAAGAGGTGGAAAAACAAAGAATCCTGGAGGCGCTGGAGAGCTGCGGAGGCAATAAAAGCGAGGCTTCCCGCCGGCTGGGCATCACGCGCAAAACGCTGCGTAAGAAGCTGGAGAAGTACGAAGCCGGTTAAAGAGAAAATTATTATATTTCATTGATATAGAACTGCTTCTTGATATGTTTTTTCAACCCCGAAATCATTTCCGGCTTTGAAAATGTGATCTATGATATCTGGGAAACAAATATGGGCGGCATCTCTGATGTTTTGCCGGCAAGATTTAATTGACATATAATCACTTAAGACTATAATCTGAAAATATAAAAACGATGTCTTGTCGGTGCTGGATTTGCTCGGTTGCATAAAATATGGGACGTTATTATGAGCAAGTACAAATTCCTGATTTCAGTATTTCTGTCAGCGTCAATTATTCTGGCCTATCTTCCCGGAACATCCATTTCTGCAGGTGAAAATACCGGTAAACAGGAAGTGAAGCAAGCTTCCGGAAAACAGGCAACAGAACAAAAGAATCCTTATGCCCGCGCGCAAATATCCATTAAGATAATATCGTCAATTCATAAAACATTCGGGTATGATATTCTCATTCAGGGAAAACCGTTTATCCATCAACCCAATATCCCCGCATTGCCGGGCAATGAAGGATTTGCCACCGGAAAAAGAGCGCGGAAAGTCGCCGAATTTGTGGTCAGGAAAATCAGAAAAAACGAGATGCCGCCCGCGGTAACCGTTGAAGATTTGAACAAAATGGGTGTTTTGAATCAGCGTTAATTAATAAAAAGAATGAGGGAAGATAAGAAAAAAGGATGCGCCTATGAAAAATTATATAATAGCCGTAATTGCCATTCTCTGCAGTTTTCTGTGTGCCGATATTGCGTCACCTGATACCTGGACACAGAAGGACGATTTCGGAGGAACGGCCGGAATAGCGCGATATAATGCCGTCGGTTTTTCTATCGGAACCAAGGGATATGTCGGGACGGGCTGGACTGGTTCAGTGCGTGGAAAAGACTTCTGGGAGTATGACTCTGCCCTGAATACCTGGACGCAGAAGGCTGATTTCGGGGGAACAGGGCGCCTGGCCGCTGTCGGTTTCGCTATTGCAGGCAAAGGCTACGTCGGCACGGGGTACGACGGTTCTTACACGAAAGATTTCTGGGAGTATGATCCCGGAGCAAATACCTGGACACCCAAAGCCGATTTCGGAGGAACGGCGCGGCATAGCGCCGCGTGCTTTGTCATCGGGAGCAAAGGCTACGTCGGGACGGGGTACGACGGTTCATCCTATACAAAAGACTTTTGGGAGTACGACCCGATCCTGAATATCTGGACTCAAAAGGCAAATCTGGAATTTCCCTATTGGGGATGGGGGAGAGCTTATGCTGTCGGTTTCTCCATCGGAAGCAAGGGGTACGTGGGCACCGGTTTAAATCAGACGTATTACACGACTTTTCAGGATTTCTGGGAGTATAATCCGGCTACTGATGTTTGGACGATTAAAGCCTCACTCCCCGAAGGATCCCGATATGATGCGGTCGGCTTTTCCATCGGGAGCAGGGGATACATTGGAATGGGTTATCTCGTGACGGACAGCTCCGTATTTTACAAAGATTTCTGGGAGTACGACCCGGGAACCGATGCTTGGACACAGAAGACCGATTTTGGAAATACAGCTCGTCAGGCCGCAGTCGGTTTCACTATTGCGGGCAAAGGATACGTCGGCACGGGCTGGAATGGCTCATCCTATACAAAGGACTTCTGGGAGTATGATTCCGGCCTGGACATGGTTCCCGACCAGTTCACATTAACCGATCAAACGGATGTGGAATTGAGCACGGTGATTACGTCGAACACGATAACGGTGGCAGGGCTCGGCGCGGCGGCAATCATTTCCATAACCGGCGGTGAATATTCCACCGACGGCGGCGCAACGTTTACCGGCGCCGACGGATTGGTGAACAACGGCAATACCGTCATCATTCGACAAACATCTTCGGCAAATTACTCCATAAAGACGGATGCGACGCTGACCATCGGCGGGGTATCTGATGCCTTCAGTGTGACCACAAAGGCCGCACCTGCGGATCTGACACCCGATCCTTTCACCTTTACCGATCAGACGGACGTGGATTTATCCACGACAGTCACGTCGAATACCATTACGGTAACGGGAATCACGTCGGCGACACCCATTTCGATCACCGGCGGTACCTACTCCGTTAATAACGGGGCTTATACCAGCACCGATGGATTGGTGAACAACAACGATACCGTAACGGTACAGCTGAATTCATCGAACAGTTACTCTTCGACAACGAGCGCGGTTCTGATCATTGGCGGTGTATCCGACACCTTCAGTGTGACAACACTGGCTGAAGATGATTCTAACTGTTTCATTGCCACGGCCGCCTTCGGCTCCCCCATGGCAAAACAGGTGAATATTCTGCGTCAGTTCAGAGACCGATATCTGCTTACGAATGCTTTCGGAAGGAGGTTTGTTTCCTGGTATTACCGCAACGGCCCTGTTGCCGCAAACTTTATCAAGGATAAGCCCCTGGCGAAAGCGGCGGTCCGGATAGCGCTCTATCCTTTGATTGGCTTTTCGTTCCTGCTGATTGCCGGTTATCTGCCGTTCATGATGGGGGGACTCCTTGTGTTCTCGCTTTGCTTGTTCCGGCCCAGACCGGGGAAGTCAAGCGACACATAAAAAGAAAAGTTTCAGCTAGATTACAGCCCCGGAACTGGAAACAATTTCGGGGCTTTTTTATAAGATCAAGGTTCGAAGTTGAAAAATTGTAACTGGCATTCCGCCATGCTTATTGCTTAAGCCGGCAAAATGAGTTACGGAGTTACGAAGGAGGCTCAAATGAATTCGGTTTCCACCTTGCTGGGAATGAAAAAAGTCTTCCCGAAGATCATTACCAATGAGTTCATCAACAGCATGCCGCGCCGGGGATTGACTGTCGAAGAAAAAGCGCTGCCGTATTCCAAATATTATTCCAGAGACATGGCAAAGATTCCTCAGGACGATCTGGATATTGTCAATCGCGGGCCGATTGATTCGTCTCTGGCGCTGCCGATTTCCCAGAGAAGCAAGCTGATGGAGCCCGGATATCTGCCCGTTGAAACAGGATACTGCCTGATGCCGGACGGCAGCGGGTTTGCGGCGACCAAAGTGTTTATGCCGGATGTGACCACGGAAATGATCGACTGGTGGTTTAACTGGCATCCTCTTGTGGGATTGCGTTACGCGATATGGTGTCCGGTGGCGCATAAAAGCATTTCGGCGCTCACCCCGGAAGCGCATCTGGACGTAAGCGGCGTGGATTTGCATATCAGAAATATCGGGAAGATTCATTATCCGGTAGAAGGTTTTAATTTGAAAGGTGCGCAGAAAATCGAAATTACCTTCAAGTCGGCCGGGCAGATGGGCCTTGATAAAAAATTGCTGGAAAGCGGCTCGATGACTACTTTTGCGGCGGCATCCGTTACTAATGTCTGGCCGCGAATGCCTATTAACATCATCTTCCATGCGATACGGGAGGTCGAAGGCGGCATCGAATATCGCAGCCGTTACTGGCTGACCTATACGTTTGACAGGAAAGGAAATATAGTCCAATCAAGATTTCCACGACCAAAATCAATCGTGCGGGCGGTGACCAGAAATAACTGCATTCATAGTTTGATGGAATACAATAACCTGGCATCGATTCTGCCGTCATTATACAAGGAAATGGAAGGGAAAATCGTCTAGGAAATCAGAAGATACCTGCAAACCATGTCTTCCAGCTCCGCCAGTAATCTTTTGCCGTCAATATCCGCTCCCCGGATCCTGATGTGGTGAATGATTTCATCGCCGACTCTATGGAGAAGGATCGCCGTAGCCTCGGGGTCCTTTACGCGGATATATTTTTTGTACTCGTTAAACAATGATGTCATGGCTGCAATGACCTTCCGGTCTTCTTCGCGGCTTATATCTTCGATCTCCCTGTCCATTAACGCCATGGCGAGAAGTTCCCTGTGCAGTGAAGGCTTGACCGTATGGGCTTCGTAGAGCGCCCTGATCATGTAATGAATAAGTTTTTTCCCTTCCCGGTAGTTGTCGGTGGTGTTATCCCGCACCTGTATATTATAGGCGTTGAGGACTTTTTCCGAGGTCGCGGCATAGAAGTTCCTGATGATTTCAATCAGGACTTCTTTTTTATTATTAAAATAGGCGTAAAAGCTTCCGGTCGCGACACCGGCCCGTGCCGCGATTTCCAAAGCATTTGTTTTATAGTACCCCTTTTCCGCAAAGAGGTCCTCTGCGGCCTCGATAATCTTCTTTTTCGTTTCCACGCCCCTTTTCTGGACAGGGGTCCTGGCGAGATGTTTTTGTTCCGCCACTGTTTTATTCATGTTTTATTATTGAATAAAATCAGAAATAAATCAAGCAATAAATGAAATATATTTCACATTTTGCTTGACAATATGAAAATTATTTCATATTTAAAAGAAACATAAAAAAACATTCAAGCAAAGGAGGCTTTGAAATGTTCAAGCATCGTTACTTTATCTTTTTGTTTCTACTTCTTTTTTCTGTATCCTGCGCCTGGGCGGAGGCAATACCTGCTAGAGAGAATACGCTGCCGCAATCGTCTTCACAATTTACAAGAGTGGATAAGACTTTTGTAAGCCAGGGAGATAAATTAAAGGCGTGGCTATATCTGCCCGTGGGTATTTCAAATCCGCCCGTAGTGGTTATGGCGCACGGATTCGGCGGTCAGCGATGGATGCGTCTGCCAGCCTATGCCGAACATTTTGCCAAAATGGGTATGGCGGTTTTTGTTTTTGATTATCGCGGATTCAACGACAGCGAGGGAAAGCCCCGCAACTATGTAAATCCCGAGCGTCACCTGCAGGACTGGGACGCGGCTATTGCTTATGTGAAAACGCTGGATGTTGTTGATTCAAGGCGGATGGCTTTGTGGGGAACATCATTCAGCGGAGGTCACGTCATTGTTGAGGCTGCAAAAAATCCTGAAATCCGGGCGGTCGTATCTCAGGTTCCCTTTACGGACGGCATGTCCACGATGTGGTACTATATCAAAACCGATCCGTTGTTTGCGATGAAAGGGACGTATCATGCTTTGGCCGATCTGTTCGTTTCTCCCTTTACTGACCATCGCCACAATGTACGTATTGCCGGAAGACCGGGGGAGGCTTTTGCCATGATGAGCAAACAGGACACCATGGCGGGTTTAATGAACCTGACGGGCATTGATGAAAAGGAATTTGAAAAAGATAATTTCTGCCCCGGCAATATCGTTTTTACGCTGGGTCTCTACAGGCCGATCAGCAAGGCCGCAGAGGTTGCCTGTCCGACGCTGATCATCGGAGCGGAAACGGATTCGCTGTTCCCGCCCACAGGACCGAAGAAAATGGCCGATAAGATGAAGAACGCGAAATATATAAGTATGCCCATGAACCATTTCGAGCCGTATGTGGGCGAGCCTTTTGAAAAACTTGTCCGTGTGATGGGAGATTTTTTAAAGTCGAATTTGAACTGAAAACGTTCTGTTCAAAAAAAGTAATCGATTGCAGGCAACTGTCGGATTAGTTTATTCCGGCAGTTGCTTTTCTTTGGGAGGACGGCGGCGGCGCTGAATGCGCTGAAGTTCGAGACTGCCGAGCTGTCCATAGATATTCTCGACTTCCTGAATGATCTCCGTCCGGCTGCCTCCTTTGGCTTCAATCCCATCAAGGACGTGGTTGATTGCCTTGTCGTAGTCCCGCTTAAATTGTTTGTTGATCGATTTCCAGGGCACGTCGGCAAGCATGTGAGCGATCCGGGGATTGAAGGAAATTTTGCCGATCTGCAGGAGAGCGGCAATAAGGGGATATCCGGTGTAGCCCTGCCAGTAGGAGGCGTTGTCATTCGATGTAATTTCGTGCATATTTTCAGACCACTCGACATCATATGTTTTGTCGCGGGAGGAAGACTGGACCTGCGCTGTTGTCCGGCCGGTAAGGGAGACTCTTTTGTCCGCCACGGCGCTCAAGGCTTCATAGACTTTTGCTTTAGGCGGCATCTTCCAGGTTGACATATCATGTTCTCCACAAAATGCTATTTTACTGAATTCGTTATACCGGCGCCTTCATAGAAAATATTGTTCCTGGAGAACATTTCCTGCCATCCCCGCCGCGAACCGATGAAAAATTCGTAGTCATCGTAATGATGACCAACCTCGTCCCA
>JAJFTS010000180.1 GCA_021372815.1 Deltaproteobacteria bacterium
GAAGAATATCGCTGTTGCCGCCGACACGCGGACTTCCCATAATGCCCAGTACTTTCATTTTCAACTCCTCCTGATTTTTATTCAGAGTTCTTGCCACATAAAATATTTCTCAAAATATGCCTTTTGGATATATTTGTAAACAATAAAAAAATTGAAGAACTATGCGATTAAATATGCTAAAAAGCCCAAAGGCATCTCTGAGTTATAATGATAAGCAACGTAAATATGGCGAATCCATTGTTCATGTTGGCGGCGAAACTGCCATGCCTTTTCCTAAGTTAAGAAATAACGATATGAGCAAACCGTATCACTTATTCAAGTATCATCATCGACAGGGGGATAATTTTACCATTATCGCTCACCGCGGGGCATCCGCCTACTATCCGGAAAACACCCTTCCTTCGTTTGAAGGCGCCATGGCCCTGGGCGCAGACATGGTGGAGTTTGATGTCCTGGTTACGTCGGACAAAGAGGTTGTTGTTTTTCACGACGAAAAAATTTCCCGCTGTACGGACAGGCGGGGGAAAATCGCCGATTACACGCTGGCACAATTAAAGAAACTGGACGCGGGAAGCTGGTTCGATAAGAAATTTAAAAACACAAGGATACCGACACTGGCTGAAGCCCTGGATATCTGTAAAAATAAAATCGCAGTAAATATAGAAATCAAAACGGAAGCGGTCAGCCGGATGATTTCCGGCGGCATCGAAGAAAAATGCCTGAAAATTGTCGAGCAAAGCGGCATGCGCAGACATGTTGTTTTTTCCAGTTTTGATCCGCGCGCCATTATGCATTTGAAACGGATCGATGACACGGCGGCGGTTGCCGTTCTGTTTGAAAAAAAATTCTACGGTTCCAGGCTGCCCTCGGAGGTAATGGATTCCGTGGGCGCCGACGCTTTTAACTGTTCCGCCGCCGAGCTAAATAAAACGCGGTTCAGGGATATCCAAACAAACAAGATTCCCGTGAATATTTACACGGTCAATGACAAGAAAAATATGAAGAAATTTTTGGATATGGATGTAAACGGCATTTTTACCAACAAACCGGATATCCTGAAAAAAGTTTTGAACGAAAAACAAAAGGGGAGTGAAGACCGCCGACAATGAATATATCCGACGATCTGGTTAAAATTATCGTATTCGCGCTCGACACCCTGATTAAGGAGGCAGGCATCGATATCCGTCTGCACGGAATGGAAAATATCCCTAATCAACCCGTTGTTTATGTTGTCAATCATTTCACGCGTCTGGAAACGGTTTTAATGCCTTACATCATCAAAAAAAATATAAATAAAGAAGCTGTTTCCCTGGCGCACGAATCTTTTTTCAGCGGCAAAATGGGCGAATTCATGGACAATGTGGGCGCTGTCTCCACCGCCGATCCCGAACGGGATAAAATTTTTATCAAGGCCCTCCTCACCGACAGCCACCCGGTCATCATTTTTCCGGAAGGACAGATCATCAAGGACAAGAAAATTATCGAACAAGGCAAATATCTGGTTTACAACGCCGGTATCCGCAGGCCTCCTCATTCCGGAGCAGCACAGATCGCCTTACTTTCCGAGTTCACGCGTGAGAAATTGAGGAAGTTCAAATTCTGCGGCGATAAAGCGTCGATGGCCCGCATCGCGTCACGTTTCGGTTTGGAAACCACGGATGTGGAAAAAATCATCAGCAAAGAAACCTTCATCGTGCCGGTAAACATTACCTACTATCCGGTGCGGGCGCGGGAAAACGCCCTCAGCAGGCTGGCCGGAAAATTTTTCAACAACATTTCAACCCGCTTTCAGGAGGAGCTGGAAGTTGAAGGACCCATTATCCTGGGCAAGGTGGACATCGATATCAACTTCGGCAGACCCCTGGGGGTAAAAAGTTACATCGCCTCGAAAGGGAAGCTGAGAAGAATGATGGCGGATAACCATGTTTATCTGAATACCGGGGATTTTAAAAAAATATCCGCATTCAGAAAAATATGCGTCCGGATGATGCATGATTATATGAATTCGATATACGGCATGACCACGGTCAACCATGACCATATTATGTCTTATATTCTGACGAGCTATCGCCGGCAGTCTTTCAGCGAAAACGATTTCAAAAAACGTATTTTTCTGGCCATCGAACACCTGCGGAAAATCGGCCTGCCCAATTGCCATACCTCTCTTTACAAAAAACAGTCTTACCTGCTTACGGACGATCATCATGAAAAATACGAAAATTTCATTGAAGAAGCCGTTGCCAACAACTACATTAAAAGGGAAGGCGGCGTCATCACGAAAAACAGCGAACGGTTCAGTGTGCCATCGGATTTTCACACCATCAGAAGAGACAATATCATTGAAGTGCTGAGAAATGAAATAGAACCCCTGCGTCAATTAACCCGGACGATGGACTTGCAGAAATTCATTCCCGCGTTTTTTATCAAGTGGAAGGTCCGGAACATATTTATGAAACTGGACAGGGAACTCTTTGAAAAGGATTATCTGCAGTATTATCTGGAAGGGGAAAGCAAACCGAAAAATATCGGAGAACCTTTCTTCCTGAGACGGTTTTTCAGTTCGAAAGGTATTATCCTTGTTCACGGCTATATGGCTGCGCCCGAAGAAATCAGGCCGCTGGCAGATTATCTGCATCAGAACGGCTTCAATGTTTACGGCGTCCGTCTCCGAGGCCACGGAACGGCACCCGAGGATCTCGCCGTCCGGGACTGGGGAAAATGGTACGATTCGGCGAGCCGGGCTTACATCATCATGAAAAACAGCGTAAAAACTTTTTCCATTGCCGGCTTTTCCATGGGCAGCGGAATCGCTCTGCTCCAGGCCGCCAATAAACCGGGCCGTTTTGCTTCGGTTATATCCATCAATGCTCCTTTACAATTGAAAGGCATCGCTCCAAAATTTGCCCCGGCTATCGTTGCGTGGAATAAACTGCTTACCAAAATGAAGGTTGATAAATGGAAGATGGAATTTATCGAAAACAAACCGGAAAATCCTCAGATCAATTATGTCCGGAATCCTGTCAACGGCGGATATGAACTGGAAAAAATGATGAAACGTGTTGAAAACCGCCTGAAGGATGTGACGGAGCCGGCTCTTGTCATCCAGGCGTCAGACGACCCGGTCGTGGATCCGGTGAGCGGTCAGAAAATATTCGACAATCTGGGCGCCAAAGAAAAACAGCTTTTCATGGTTACCGCCAATTGTCACGGCATCCTCCGGGGAGCTACGGCGGATGATGTATATGCGAAAGTTTTATCATTTTTAAATGAGTCCATTTCTGGTAAATAATTCGATGATGACAACAAAACAAACAAGGGGGTTTTGATGATTGAGAACTGGATAAAAGAAATAAAAAAGGAATGTCCGGCGGATATGCTGGGAATGATTCTTTATCATAACGGCATCGTAAGAGCGACGGCCAAAAACGGAGGAAAAGTTCAATCGATGAATCTTTCCTATGATAAGGAAAAACTGGCCGCCGCCGTGCGCGACTTTAAAAAAAGAGAAGGCATCGCCGACATCAGGGCGTGGATCAACGAAGGCCATCTCCAGATAGGCGACGATATCATGAAAGTTTGCGTGGCCGGACGGTTCCGCAAGGATGTTTTGCCGGTTTTTCAGGAACTCATTACGATGATCAAAACGGAAATCGTTAAAGAGGAAGAAAGGTAAAAGTCTTTAATCCTGCTTTGATGCATCATGTTATTCAGAGATACCCGCAACAAGAAAGAAAGGTGAGATGGATTCCATACCGATAGAAGTGATGCTTGATCAATTGAAAATTGTGTACGAGGAAAAAATGCCCTTCAATAAATATCTGGGCATTAAAATAGATTCTCTTTCCACAGAAGGCGTTGTTGTCAGAATCGATATGAAAAACGAGCTTATCGGTAATTTTGAAAAAAATATTCTGCACGGCGGGGTCATATCAACCATCCTGGATTTTACAGGCAGCGTCATCGCGCAAATCCACGTTTTAAACGAAATGCAGGATGCTTCTCTGGAAAAACTGGTCAAACGCCTTACCGGCATGGGAACCATTGATGTGCGGATAGATTATATACGCCCCGGCAGAGGAGCGTACTTTCTGGCCACCGGCCATATTTTACGGTTGGGACATAAGGTCGCCGTCACGCGCACGGAACTTGTCAACGACGAGGATGTCCTGATCGCTGTGGGGACCAGCACTTATATCGTGGGGTGAGAGCTTTCCCTGATTGCCGCTTTTACGAAAGCTTCTTTATGATTTTTTTTCATTCGCCTTCAAATCCGACAAGGGCGTGAAAGGAATCGTCAGCTCATAAATGCCCCTGGATAAGACGGTCTGAACCGGGAAAGGCGATTTTTCAAAAACCTTCAACATCGCTTTATTGCTGGCCAGAACATCGGCGGTAAACCCCTTGATCCCCTCTTCACGGGCCGCCCGAATCAACAATTCGAAAAGATACGAAGCGATACCCTTGCCCTGATAATGTTCGTCAACGACGAAAGCCGCGTCGGCGAAGGCATCCTGTTTCGTCCGCGCGTAGCGCGCTTCCGCGATTATTTTTTCAGTGCCGGCACCTTCGACAATCCCGACAATAGACATGATCCAGCGGTAATTCACATTGACATATTCCTGCATTTTTTTATGCGGCATCGTTTTGATGGAAGTGAAATACCTCGAATAAACGGCCTGATCCGAAAACCGATAGAACAGGTCGCGCATTTTTTCTTCGTCGGACGGTTTGATGGGACGGAAAAGAACCTTCAGGCCGTTTTTAAATTCATGCGTACCGATTAACTTGGACGGATAGAGGTGCCCCGATTCGGGAAAATAAATCTGATCGGCGTAAAGAAGTTTCGCTTCCTTGGCCTGCCGGACCAGTTCTTCCCGGTCGTCGGGATGCGCAATATCAATCAGTTCCTGCGCGCGTTCCCGCATGGTCTTGCCCATGAGATAAGCCACGCCGTATTCCGTCGCGACCAGATCCATTGATTCACGGTTGGTAAACTGGAAAGGCAGATTATCGACAGACAGCACAATATTCGGCATGCCTTTCCGGTTACGGCTGGGCAGTCCGAAAATTGTACGGCCGTTTTTCGAAAGCGACGCGCCGATAATCAGCTCCTGCACATTTCCCGGCCCGGCGGTAACATTACCTTTGCCGGTATGCAGGGCCACATTTCCGGTCAAGTCAATTTTTCTTGCCGGCAGAATGGCTACCATATGATCGTTACTGCCGATGACCTTTGGATCGGTAATCACATCCTCCGGCTGAAAATCAACGAGCGGATTGCGATCCAGCCATTGCATTAATTTTTCACTGCCCAGCAGATAGGAAGCGGAGCATTTGCCGCGGAAAACCCCCTTGTACCGGTTGGTTACGGCGCCGCTCTTGACCAGGTCCATCAGTGAATCGGTGAAAAAAGGAGAATGGACTCCCAGATTCTTTTTGGTAGCCAATTGAACTGCCAGAGCTTCATAAAGAGGCCCTATACCGATAGAGATGCAGCTTCCGTTTTCAACAACGGCCGCAATATTGGCGGCGATTTTCAAAAAAACATCTTCCACCGGCCACCGGGGAATATAAAGCGGTGCTTCCGTCGATTCGACAAAATAATTGAACTCATCCATGTGCACCAGCGTATCGCCCATAATGTGAGGCACATTGGGATTGATCTCGCCGACAACCAGCTGAGCGCCTTCCATCGCCTGCCTTTCCACATCCACGCCGAGCAGACAGGCGTAGCCGTTTTCATCCGGCGGGGAAATCTGAATAAAGGCAACATCAATATGAATCGCTCCGGATTTGAACAACTGAGGTATTTTGGAAAATCTGCTGGGAATCAGATCCACGCGGCCCGCACTGATAGCCTCGGAGGCAATCCATCCGGAGAAAAAAGTTCTCAGCCGGAATTTGCGTGAATATCTTTCGTCAATGGGTATCGTATCCCCGATGCTCACCAATTGAATTAATTCCAAATCCTGCAGGTTCGGCTCTTCCGAAGCCATCAGGTTTTTTACCAGCGTTCGCGGTTCTGCCATTCCCGTACCGAGAAAAATAGCCATTCCCGGTTCGATTTTAGAAAGAACTTCCTGGGGAGAAACAACTTTATCCTTCCACATAAATTTTTACCTTTTTCAGTTATATGGTTTTAAATTTATTTACGCTGTCGTTACAAAACGTCATTGCGTCAGAGATTGTTACACAAGAAATGAACCCGTCTCAAGAAAACCGATACCACATTGCTTTTTCTGCGATTAATTATAGGGAGACGCATTGAGCCTGTCAAGAAAATTAACCATCTTGTAAGCAAGGCCGCTGAGCGGACTGATTTGTTTTATTATTTTTGCTTTTCGCCTGCCGGTATTTATTGTATAAGCTCAACACCCAAATACCTATGAAAGGCTTTTTTATCCCGTTTCTGTCAAAATATTTATTGAACTCGGCGGCTTTTATATTATTTCTGCTGACGATCATGCCCAATGCCGTTTTCGCCGTGAATTTTTACGACGGCGCGCGCGCGAAACAGGGAACTTATTTTCTGACCTACTCTTCCGTTTATATCGCCGATGAAACGACCGGTAAAAACGGAGACGTAAATAAAAAAGATTTCGGACTGTTCAACGCCCAGGAATTGCTCCGTCTGTGTTATTATTCACCTGATTTTGTCGCAACCGCTCTTGTTCCTTTCGGTTATACGGATATTGGTTCTCTTCATCAGGACTCGTCCGGCCCGGGCGACATCAATATCGGCGCCGGTTATTTTCTGCCTTTTAAAAAG
>JAJFTS010000181.1 GCA_021372815.1 Deltaproteobacteria bacterium
TTTTCCTGCTGGAGGATTTTTAACTGGGAAGCTTTCAATTCTTCATAAGTTTTTTCCAGTCTTTCCAGAGCATGCTGGATATGTTTTCTCTGTTCATCAATTTCCGTGTTTTTCCTGATCAGTTCTTCCTGATTTTTTTTCAGCACCTCTTCCATCTGCCTGCGTTCGGTCACGTCGCGGGAAATTCCCCGGCATCCGATAATCGAGCCCTCGGTGTCTTTGATAATGGAAACGGATGTTTCAGAGACCAGTTTTTTTCCCTCTTTTGTGAAGACTTCCATATCCAGCAGACGAACCGGTTCATTGGTTCGGCAGCTTTTATCCACTGCCGTATAAAGAGTTTTCACGGTTGGTTCATCCAGCAGATACCAGAATTTCTGTCCGATCAATTCTTCCCGGGCATACCCCAGAATATTACACATCGCGTCATTGACAAATATAAACTTACCGTTTATATCCGCTTCATAGTAAGCTTCTTCAATATCCTCAAGAATAACGCGGCGTTTCTCCGCATTTTCGCGCATGGTTTCTTCTATTCTTTTACGTTCGTCGCTTCTGCGTTCAAATTTCCGGCGATCGGTTTTGCGGCGTTCATCTCCTACTCTTATATCTGCCGGTTTCTCTATGGCGCATCGGCGTTCACAGCACCTGCGGTCGGCCCTTCTACGCTCAACAAAATTATCCATGCTTCCCTCCGAACGGAATTAACCAATAATTATTTTCCCGATATTTCTTAAACAGCGCCGGCCGCCCGTTAAGAAAATTACTCATCAGCAGGCATTTCATCCGCCGCCGTAATTTCCGGGGATACCGTGCCGTCCGGCATTGTTTCAACAGACTTAAGTTTGTTGGAAAGTGTTTTCGTTTTTTTCTGCGCTTCATCCACCGAATTAGCGGCCTGTTCCAGTTTTTTGCGCACGGTCTCCAGCGTGTCACCGAATCTGGCAAAAGCTGTTTTGACTTCTCCCAGAACTTTCCAAACCTCGCCGGAGCGCTTCTGGATGGCCAGGGTGCGGAAGCCCATCTGCAGACTGCTTAGGAAAGCCGAGATCGTGGTCGGTCCGGTAATCGTTATCTTATAGTTTCTCTGAATATTTTCAAAAAGACCGGGAATTCGGAGAATCTCCGCAAACAGACCTTCAAAAGGAAGAAACATAATGGCAAAATCCGTGGTATTGGGCGGATCGATGTACTTGGCATTGATGTCCCTGGCAAACTTTTCAATCCTGGCCTTGAGGCTTTTGGTGCCGGCCTCAATTTCGGCGATATCTCCGGTCTCGTAAGCGTTCATCAGGCGAGTATAATCCTCTGTCGGAAACTTCGCGTCAATCGGAAGCCAGATATTTTTCGAGGAGTCTTCCTTGCTGGGAATCTTTACGGCATATTCGACGAGATCATTACTTCCGTTTTTGGTCTTGATGTTTTGTTCATACTGGGCGGGAGTAAGAATCTGTTCGAGAATTGCGCCCAGCTGGTACTCGCCCAGCACACCTTTTGTCTTGACATTCAAAAGCACCTTTTTGAGGTCGCCTACGCCGTTTGCGAGGCTCTGCATTTCGCCCAATCCTTTCTGGACCTGTTCCAGACGTTCACTCACCAGCTTGAAGGCCTCACCCAACCTTGTTTCCAGAGTAGTGTGCAATTTTTCATCAACCGTTTCCCGCATCCGGTCGAGCTGACGGGCATTGTCTTCATGGATTTCTCTGAGCTTTTCATCCATTGTAAATCTGACCGATTCTATTTTCTTTTCGGTAGTTGCGGTCAGTTCCGACAGGCGTATCTGCACCGAGTCCTCGAACGATTTAAATGACCGGGCCAGCTCGGCTCGCTCCTGCTGCGCCTGCATTTGCGCCTCTGAACGCATGCGCGCGATTTCATCACGCACGGAGCGGTCGGTTCTTTCCTGAGATGCGCTCAGATTATCAATTTTGCCGGCGAGCGGCGCCACATCAACAACATGGCGCCCGGCACGCCATAACAAAAGGATAAAACCGGCCAGGATAAGGACTATAATGACTATAATCAGAATTAATTCCATTTTTCTCCGTAATCAGTAAAAATTTATCAGGAAAGATGTCTTCGGAAAAGACGGCAGAATATAACGATTAAAACTCCGTTATGTCAAGCAAAATGACCGGGAAGAAATCCAATCTAAAACTCTTTGTTTTGGTACATATTTGTAAGTTGCATAATTGAGAGCTTTTAGGTATAACGCGTTCGTCAGCACATTCAGAAAGATTAAAGTTTATTTCAAGGTTGAACATGGCCAGTAGAATTGAAGTCGGTTTTAAAAAAGGTATTCGCGACGCTCTGGGTGAAAAAACAACAAAACGGATTATTGATAATTTCTCCCTTCCCGTCGAAGAAGTGGCGACAATTGAAGTTTATACAATCGCCGGCAATGTGACCCCAAAAGAGTTAAAAAAAGCCGCCTCAGGACCGCTTTCCGATCCGGTTATCCAGGACTTTTCCATCAATAAACCGCTGGCCACCGGTTTTGACTGGCTGATTGAAGTCGGCTTCCGGCCCGGCGTCACAGATAACGTGGGCAAAACAGCCCGCGAAGCGCTTGAACTCTTGCTTGGCGACAATGATAAGGCGCGTGGAATCAGCGTCTACACTTCCCGCCAGTATTTAATCAAAGGAAAGATTACCGCCGGTGATGCGGAAAAAATAGCCTCCGGTCTTCTGGCCAATGATCTCATCGAACGCTATCAGATCGTTTCCGGAAAAAACTTCGATTTCTCGCTTGGCCTGCCGGCCTATATTCCCCTCGTATCAGGAAAGGCAAAACCGGTTGTGGAAGAAATCGATCTGGCCGATGCCGGAGACGATGAACTCCTTAATATCAGTAAAGAAAGAATCCTGGCGCTTAATCTGCGGGAAATGAAGGCCATTCGCGATTATTACCGCGATAAAAAGACGATTGCCG
>JAJFTS010000290.1 GCA_021372815.1 Deltaproteobacteria bacterium
TCGATCGCAACCGTAATGTCGTCTTCCGGATTGGCCTCGGCGCTCTTGATCCAGTCATCATAAACAAATGGCAAAAAATCCTTATTGCAGAGCCCGCTCGTGGAAAAAAGGCCCAGCACACCGGCGTTGGCCGCGGCTACACCAAGGTTATTGTTGCTGAACGGTCCCATCCCCGCCTGAATGATGGGATATTTAATTCCGATAAGGTCGCAAAGTCTCGACTTGATCATGAAATATCTCCTTAAACAGTTTTTTGTGTGTTTTGCTATTTACCACGAAACAAATCCTTTTTCACAATTAAATTTTAAGCGGACAAACTATTCTTGCAAATTGTTGCAACCGGCTTAACGAAACTGAAGAGGCAAAACTGCCGTCGATTGTCTTGCTTTGTTTCCACGAAGCTTCCGCATGCGTGTGACGCCATAAAAATGCGTCTGCTATTTCGTTCACAAGTTTCTGCTTAAAAACAATTTTATCTTTGGAATATTTTCCGCGTTTTTGAATGATGACGGGATTGGTGTTGATTTCCCACACCTGAATTTTTCCATTAAACAAACCGTAATCAATTCGCCCGTATTCGATATTGGCCAGATCAAATATTTTTTTTAATTCATTCTGATGGGGATTGTCTTCGAGATATTGTTTTTCCTCCTCCCTTAATGGTTCCGGCGGCATATCTTTTGTAACCCATTCACGGGAGAATATAATATGTCCCGGAATAATTCTGTCTCCGATTCGGAATGCCGAATACTTGCGAAAAAAGCCTTCTTTATCTCTGGTATCGCAGAATTCAACCGCAATCATCTGTTCCGGATCTTCTCCCCGTTTTTTTAACCTTCGGTATTGATCATAATAATTTTCTTTGTTCACGATTAAACCGGTTAAGGAACCATAGTGATCATTTGCTCTCCGTATGAAAACCGGATAACGCATTGATTTTTCTGCCTCGGATAAGGAATGAACGCGATATTGATTAATGCCTTTCTCCCATAAAAGCGTTAATAACTGGCAGCGGCTCAATACTTTGGCCGGATTATTGAGGAGGTTATTGCCCGAAACATCCGAGATCTTTTGGCAAAGCATTTCCGCCAGTTGACGTTGTTTTTTTGTCAGCCGATCAATATCGGCAAAAACAAATAACCCGGGTGTAACGTTCTGAATACGATGCAAGTCCTGATAATAAACAAGCCGTATGCAGGATGCGGCTTTGTGGGGCCATGTTTTTAAGAATGGCTTGATGGTGTAGGTATGGTGTTTTGAAATAAAAATATTGATCAACGAACGATAAACTCTTTTTGCTCATAGGTAAGGTTGGTAATCCACCATCCCTTTTCATAAAAACACAAGGTCAGGATATCGATGCCCTTGCGTATTTCGTGATCCGTAGTAAGAACATAGTGGGCTTTGACAACGGCAATATTGCCGTATTGTTTTATTTCCACCTGATCCCATGTTTCCCTAAATATCCTGTTTTCCTCCGCGTACTCCCGTTGTTCCGGCATAGCCTCAACTACGTTTAAAGAAGAGATGGGCTTGCCTTCTTCCACTCTGACGATCGTCGCTCTTTCGTCAAAGAGACCCTGCCACTCATCTAAACGTTTTTCGGAATAGCAAAGAGGATCATACTCAATAATTTCCTGCAAACTGTAGTGCTGTTTTGTGACTTGACTGCTCATTCCAGGCATTTCAATAATTTTATCTTACGGTTATTCTTTGATTCGCTTTTTGAGCTCTTTGATTAAATGATTGACAACATCACTGGCATCGGCGGCAATGGCCACATCGGCCATTTTCATCATCGTGGCCTGCGGATTTTTATTGACTGCGATAATGAAATCCGCTTCACCCAAACCCGCCGTGTGCTGAATAGCGCCGCTGATACCGAAAGAGAAGAGAAGTTTCGGCTTGATATGTTTGCCCGCCTGTCCGACCAGCGCGCCATGTTCAGCCCAACCGGCGTATACCACCGGTCTCGTAGCTCCCACATCGCCGCCCAGAAGCCTGGCAAGTTCCTGCAGTTTTTTGAATTTTTCCTTGTTGCCCATGCCGCGGCCGCCGCACACGATCACGGAAGCGTTTTCGATGGTGTGTCCTTTTTCCACGGAACGTTCATACTCGATCAGACGAACGCGGGGTTTGGGCAGTCCTTTCATGAGAGGCAGACGCTCGACCACTGCTTTTCTCTCATAATCGTGCGGTATTTCCTTGAAGGTTCCCGGACGCACCGTGGCCATCTGCGGACGATGGCGCTCCGTAACGATTTCCGCCAGCATATTGCCGCCGAACGAAGGCGCGATCTGCAGCAGCAATCCGTCTTCGGTGATATCGAGGCCGACGCAATCGGCGGACAAACCTGTTTTCAGGCGCTTGGCCAGCCGCGGCGCAAACTCCCGCCCGAAGTCCGTCGCGCCAATCAGGATAATTTCCGGGTCTCTTTCTTTGGCCAGGGCTTCAATGATGGCCAGATATTTTTCCGTGCTGTAGCTTTTTAAAGCGGGATCGTCGATGGCCAGAATCCTGTCGGCTCCATGAGCCGTGTATTCCATAATCCATTCGTCAATTTCATAGCCGAAAATCAACGCGCAAACTTCGGCGTTGATTATTTTAGCCAAAGCCACCGCCCGGGCAATCAATTGCAGGGTCACACGGTTTTGATAATAATTGCGGTAATCACCGAATACCCAGATGCTTTTTTGTTTATTTTTCGTCATCGAGTTTTTTTCCCTCAATGGATTTGCCTATCACCGTGCCGATTTTTCTTTGATATTTGTCGAGAAATTCATTGACGACATTGGAAGCGGCACCCTGCAGGAGGACATTGCCTTTTTGCGCTTTTCTTAAAAAAACCCTCCGCACTTTGGTACGCGAACCTTTTGTTTTTATGGATGAAGCGGTAAGACCCAGCGCCCTGGCATTCAAAACCATGACCGCTTTTTCGTCGAAAGCGTCTTTCAGACCGGCCATGCCGGTATAGCGCGGCTTGTAATTTTCCATTGATATGGTTACCAGCGCCGGAAATTCCATCTCCAGTGTTTCGCGGAAATTATCCACCAGACGACGCACCCGCAAAGTTTTTCCGGAAATTTCGAGTTTTTCCACATAGGCGGCCGCAGGCAAATCCAGTTCTTCCGCCAGCTGCGGGCCGACCTGAGCTGTTTCACTGTCCGCGGTATAAGCTCCGCATAAAATCAAATCGAATTTCGGACATTTCTTTTTGATCGCCTCTTTCAAAACCAGAGAGGTGGCAAAAGTATCCGAACCGGCCAAAAGGCGGTCGCAAACAAGAATGGCTTCATCGGCGCCTAAAGCGAGCGCTTCGCGCAGTACTTCTTCGGAAGCCGGCGGTCCCATGGTTATGACGGTAATTTTCGCGGTAAACTTTTCTTTGATCTGCAGAGCGGCTTCCAGAGCATGCTTACAGGCCGGATTCATCATTCCCGCCGCCAAGTCGCGCCGGAGCGTTCCGCTTTCTTCGTCCCAGGGCAGTTCGGTTACCATGGGAACCTGTTTTAAACAAACTACCAGATTCAGCATAATTTTCTAAAATATCAGTTGAGACAATACCGAGCGCGCAATAACCATGCGCTGAATTTCACTTGTGCCCTCATAAATTTCCGTAACCTTCGCATCACGGAAATACCTTTCCACATCGTATTCCTTGCTGTATCCATAACCGCCGTGAATTTGTACGGCCAGCGAAGTAACTTTGGAAGCTACCGTGCTGCAATAAAGCTTAGCCATCGATGCTTCGCAACCGAATGGCGCGCCTTCATCCTTCAGCGTGCAGGCGCGATATAAAAGCAGACGCGCCGCGGCTATTTCGGTAGCCATCTCGGCAATATAATTTTGAATGGTTTGCAAAGAAGCGATAGGTTTTTTAAACTGCTGTCTTTCTTTGGCGTATTTTACCGCAGCCTCAAAGGCTCCCTGAGCAATGCCCAACGCCTGTGCAGCAACGCCGATGCGGCCATTATCCAGTGTGGTCAAACCGATCTTCATTCCATCGCCGATTTTGCCCAGCAGATTTTTCTCCGGCACGCAGCAATCTTCCAAAAACAACGATGAAACCGGATTGGCGCGCATGCCGCAGAGATTTTCCAGTTCGCCGCGCAAAAAACCGGCATATTTACTTTCCACAATAAAAACACTGCTTTGCGGTTTGCCCGGCTCGAAACCGGTCAGGGCGAATATCAGGGCCAGATCGCAAATCCCGCCGTTGGTAACAAATATTTTTGTGCCGTTTAATATGTACTCATTCTTTGTCTTCACCGCAGTTGTCTCGACGCTGGCGGAATCGGAACCGGCATTGGCCTCCGTCAGGCTGAAAGCGCCGATATATTCACCACGGGCCAGTTTGGGCAGATAATGTTTCTTTTGCTCGGACGTGGCAAACTTTAAAAAAGGATACACTGCAACACCGTTATGCACCGTAACGCATAAACCGATCGCGGCGCAAACACGGGATAATTCTTCTACAATGATAGCCGAGCTGACGGAGTCCAAGGCCGCGCCGCCGAATTCTTTGGGCACCTGCAGACCAAAATAATTCAATGGCCTCATTTTCTCGATAACTGCACGGGGAAAAGTCGCGGTGCGGTCTATTTCGGCTGCAATAGGCGCCAGTTCCGTTTCGGCAAAATGTCTAACGGAATCGCGTACAAGTTTATGTTTTGCACAAGGATTAAGCTGCAATGAAGTCCTCTCCGTCCAAAATACGTTTGCACAGATAACTTAAAATAAAAGTAAAATCAAGAGAACGTTGCTTCGTTGCCTCTTCTCGTTTCTTGACTTTGTCCGCACCTTCTCAACGCTTGGCATCCGTCAGAATTGGGAATTATTATTTAAGAGAATAACTTTGGAGCGAAGTCTTCAGCTATGATGGAAAAGGTCAGCGGAAGGGAATTTTAGACAGCAATACTCGCAAAAAATCTATTTCAAAAGCCAACTGAGCGCTTTTTGTTCACTGCTGGTAACGTAAACGCGGCCGCCTCTGTTTACTGCCACATTCTCCATAAACTTGTTGATGACTTCCGGTTTGGCAATCACCGCAATCTTAAATTTATTTCCGAATATATCAACGCCGATTTCACCGACGGAAAACTTCTCCATTTCCGACAGGACTTTTGTATTCACCGCATCGATAATAATTCTTGTATGATTGTTTTCTTCCGCCAATTTCCTGATGTTCATTAAAACGTCCTTGATTTCGGCGTAAAGACTATCTCCGGATAGATTAACTTTCATATACTCCGTAAAGACTTCAAATGATATTCGAATTTTCAATATTCTCTCCTGATCATATCGCAAATCAATAATATATTCTGTTAATACATCAAATACCGGTCATCGCCTTCTGTTAGGGATCGCTTTAATAAAAACTACATATTTGTACCTTAACATGGAATCGTCAATTTTAAAAGTCGGAAATACATTAAAAAACAGATGCTTGCTCACTTACGGAAGTAATTGATGAACCAAAAGATAAGGGTTAGTACTATTGATATAATTATACTGCTCGCAATGGGCAGGTAAATTCTCCAGTTTTTACCGCTGAACACAAAATCACCGGGTAATTTAAATAAACCCATACGTCCCAGCACCATTAACATTGCTCCCAAAAGCGCAATTAATACTCCTGTCAGAATTAATAATTTCCCTATTTGCTGCGAACCAAAGTCCATGACCTGACCTTACAAAATTGAATGATGGCTATAATCTAACATAAAAAGCCAAAACAGAGAATTGATGATTACGGATGATGAGTTTTCGTACATGTTGCTTTTTTCTCTTTTGTTGTTATTATAACAATTGATGAGCAAAGAAAAATTCCCGACAACACCGGCTGTGTTGGTCTTGAAGGCACAAGATGCTGATTTTACTCTGCATACTTACCCCTACGAGGAAAGGGGCGGAACAAAAACAGCGGCTGGTAAATTGATGGTTGATGAACACCGCATTATCAAGACACTGATAATGGAGGATGAAATTGGCAAACCGTTTATTATTTTAATGCACGGCGATAAGGAGGTTTCCACAAAATCGCTGGCCCGCGCTATGGGCACAAAAGCGGTTTCGCCATGCAACCCGGCCGTGGCGGAAAAACATACAGGCTACAGAGTCGGCGGAACGTCGCCTTTCGGCACCAGAAAAACAATGCCTGTTTATATGGAACAGACCATATCCGATTTGCCGGAAATTTTTATTAACGCCGGAAGCCGGGGTTTATTGGCGCGGATGTCTTCCGCCGAAATTGTAAGAATACTCAAGCCGATTTATGTAAATGTT
>JAJFTS010000200.1 GCA_021372815.1 Deltaproteobacteria bacterium
GAGTCAAAATCATCCGGAACCAAAATTTCGCCGGCCATAAACCCTGTTTTCCGCACACCTTTTTTCTCTTCTTCCGACAGGGAAGAAACCTTAACCAGCGGCTTTCCGGCCTTGGCAATGATAAAAGATTTTCCCTGCGCAGCTTCTTCTACCAGACGGGAAAGTTGCGTTTTGGCTTCATGAATATTGACTGTGTGCATAAAATCCCCTCTGAAACTTAGTTTACTGAGCTTAGTTTACCCGCACTGCCGGAAATTGTCAATTTTGAATATTTCTGTAAATATGCCTTTTAATACCGGTGAATCAGGAATCGCATAAAGGCGTCGCCCCAGAAAAGATAGGCGACGGCTGCGGCCGATAAAAACGGTCCGAAAGGAACGGCATACTTCATGTCCTGTTTTTTTATCACCATAACGGAAATCCCTACAATGGCTCCCAGCACAGAACTGACCAGCAGAATAAAAATCAATGATTTCCAGCCTAAAAACCCGCCAATCATACCCAGCAACTTAATATCGCCGCCGCCCATGCCTTCACGCTTGGTTATAAACTCATAAAGAAAGGCAATCGCAAAAAGGACGCCGCCTCCGATTAACAAACCGATTGCCGCTTCCATCCAGGGCACTTTCACAACAAACACAGCCAACAGGAAAAAGATGGGGATACCGGGCAGCGATAAGATGTCAGGAATAATCTGATGATCCAGATCGATGAAGCTTATGGTAATCAAAACTGCGGTAAAGGCAAAATAAACAAGAAAATCGAGCGTCAGTCCGAATTTTATAAACAGCAGCAAGGCCAGCAGGCCGGTAATCAATTCAACCAACGGGTAGCGCCAAGAAATCTTTGCGCCGCAATCGCGGCACCTGGCGCGCAGAAGAAGGAAGCTGAGGATGGGTATATTGTCATAAAAACGAATCGGCTGGAGACAGGAAGGACAGCGGGATGCGGGTCTGATGATTGATTCCTCAGCCGGGATACGAAAAATGCAGACATTGAGGAAACTGCCGATGGCGGCGCCGGAAATGAAAGCAAAAATATCAAAAAAAATCATAATCAACTTTATTCCTTTTTATTACGTGCCGTTGTTGGCCGGTTCATTTTCTCGCTTCAACCAAGTTTCCGTTAATGAATTTGTGGATAATGCTGGATACGTAGGTCTGATAGGGTAACCCTTCATTAGCTGCTTTTTTTTGAAGTTCAAGAAGATCTCTTTCAGAAATCCGTATATTCAGCCTCTTATCCTTGCGTAACGTATTACGTGCATAGGTCATTAATTCTTTTTTTCTTTTAGTGAGGTCTGTAACTGGCGCCCACTCATCTTTTTCGAAGCTATCGAGTATTTCTTTTTCTTCTTTCGTTAATTTCGTCTTCATTATTTTTCTCCAAGATATCTTTGTGTTGCCTTTCTACTTGGAATGATGGTTTTCAGAAATAGTTCTTCTTCATTCTCGACATAAGGAATGAGATAAGCGTAATTGGCAATATTGATAACCATCATTCGCTGTCCGGGATAATCTTTCTGATTGGGATGCAGATAGTCGTCTAGTATGTCACCCCTTTCAACAAAAAACACCACATCTTCAAAACAGATACCGCGAGATGACTTTAGCACAACACTCTTTTCCGTGCTCCAGTTTATGCTTTTCATGGTTTTATACTAGCACATTGTGTGCATTATGGGAACATTTATTTAAGGTCAACTTACCGAACAAGAATTTCTTTGCATTGGCCTGGTCAATGAGGTAATAAAATCGCCATGACTGACGCACACTACATGAAACTGGCCCTGAAGCTGGCCGCCAAGGGCCGGGGCTACGCCAGCCCCAATCCGATGGTGGGCGCCGTGATTGTGAAAAACGGCAAAATCATCGGTCGGGGGTATCATCAGTGTTGCGGCGAAAATCACGC
>JAJFTS010000217.1 GCA_021372815.1 Deltaproteobacteria bacterium
CTGCGCGCAGCACGGGCGTTGCTCTATATGCAGGCGGTTGGGCGATTTCACAGCTTTGGCTCTTCTGGGTGGCCCCGATCATTGGCGGTATGCTTGGTGCGGTGATTTATCGGTTTATCGGTAGCGAAAAAAACTAATTAGTTATTCCATTCAAAGTCAATCATAGAAATCGACATTTTTGATGTCAGTATAGTTGCGAGTCGTGCTTTGAAAATTTGGTAGAACCTGGACAAATCCTCCGGTTTTTGTTAATTTAGACGACGGAGGGGGTGGAGACTCCGATCCCGCACATGGTGATGTTATCACTTTGGGACTGTTTCCATTCCTTCCTTTTATTACTCTGCCTCCGGGAAATCGGCGCCTGCTTATCAAATATCTCATAGCGGCGATTTGCATTTTTAGCGGTACGTGGCGCTTTTCGTGCCTTTATCTCCTCTCTGTTTTTCTGGTCCACCTGGGAATCGTAGGCTTGGTTGTTTTTCAGCATTCCGTAGATAATCCGCAGGATTTTGTGCATGCACAGCCCGATGGCGGCCATCTTTTTCATTCCCTTCGCCGTATGTTCCTCGTAGATTTTTTGGATATGAGGATTTGCGGTCAGGGAAACAAGGGCGACCATAAAGAGAATCTTGCGGGGTTCTTTTCGTCCCTGTTTACTCATGTGGATGCCGCTGGTCCCGTCGCCGCTGGCCTTGAACACGGGATGAAGTCCGAAAAACGACGCAAGTTTCTTGGCGGAAGAGAACCTCTTTATGGACTGGATTTCGAGCATCAACCCAATGGCGGAGTCATCGCCGATTCCGGGAATGGTTTTCAAAAGAGCGACTTCCGGGATGACACACTGTTTGGCCATCTGCTGAGATTGAAGTCTGATTGTTTCCTCCATGTTGGTAATCTGTTCGGCCATAACCGCGATCAGGTTCCCGCTCGCCTCGTCCGTGGCGGAGGCGACGCTCGTTTTTGCCTGCCCAATCAAATCCCTGGCACGGTCGGCGGTAACATAAGGTATCCTGGCAAGGAAAGATACCCTGGCTTTTGCAAGTTTGGCCGCCGTGGGATATTGCTTCAAGAGCTTCAGCAACCATGTCGGAACTCCCGATTTGCAGTAGGAAATCAGCTCCGGATTGGCGTTGTACGGCAAGGACTCGAACTGATTGAGTATCTGGGTCTTCTGCTTCACCAGCAGCCTGACAAAGCCCCATTGTCTCCTTATTCCGGCAAGAGAATCCTCCTGCTGATAGGTCACCTTCTCCGGATGAGAGATCAGATACTCCGCCACATCCAGGGCGCTGATCTTGTCCGTGATGACGCGCTTCAAAGAAGCCCTGCTGTTCGCCCGGACTCCCAGAGGATTCAAACGGGCGGATTTGATGTTCAGAATCCCCTGAAAACCGCTCAGGGTATGAAGCCAGTTGTTCTCATACCCGCCGGTACTCTCCACCGCTGCAAAGAGAACGGATTCGGGATGGCGCTCAAAAAACAGCTTCAAGATGTCAAAGAGCTTACAATGACTGCCGAAAGTGTCGTCCAACTGAAAATTCGGCTCCACAACGTTCTTTTTCCCATCGAGAATCACAAAGTCAGCGTACCCTTTACTGATATCGATACCCATGTAATAGCTTCCCATTAAAACTCCTTTCTGGTAAAACAGCCTCGTAATAAATTCCAGGAATCATCATCCTCGTTGAATACGGTGTCTATGCACCACGTTATTCCACGACTTTTACCTGGTGGAAGGAAGAAACTAATTACCGGGCTCGAAGCCCAAGGGACAGACCTTCTCTTCCGACATACTGAACTGGTTCTACCAAAAAAGATGTATCTCGCAAACTAACTTTATACGCTGACTTTCATTATACGAGGGAAATGCCGGACACTCTTTTTAAGCGGAGCGCAAAAAGCCGCGCCCGCTGAAAAAGAGTATTATGATGTAAAAAAACTGCAGTTGGTAAAGCCATAAGGAGGGAACCATAACCAAGGCAATATAGACAATCGCTTAGTTCTGGCTGATTTTTCGTTATACTCC
>JAJFTS010000043.1 GCA_021372815.1 Deltaproteobacteria bacterium
CGGTCAAGAACCCAAGGTCGTGCTTCGTACACCATGGAGTTTAGTCACTACGAACCAGTACCTAACTCTATTGCTGATGAGATTATCTCTAAGGCAACGGGCGCCTAGGTATAGGTTTTTAGGGAGTTTTATATGAAAAAAGAACGCCATTGTTCTTCACTTTGTTTGGGAGTTAAAAATGTCTAAAGAGAAGTTTTCGCGCGATAAGCCTCACGTTAATATTGGTACCATCGGTCACGTGGATCATGGTAAAACCACATTAACGGCCGCAATTACCAAATATCTGGCGAAGAAAGGTTTGGCGGAATTCCGGGCTTTTGATTCGATTGATAATGCCCCCGAAGAAAAAGAACGCGGCGTTACGATCAACATTTGCCACGTAGAATATGAGACGGATAAAAGACATTACGCGCACGTGGACTGCCCCGGCCATGCCGACTACATCAAAAATATGATTTCCGGCGCCGCTCATATGGACGGAACCATTCTGGTTGTTGCTGCCTCCGATGGTCCGATGCCTCAGACACGCGAGCATATCCTCCTTGCCCGTCAGGTGCAGGTTCCTTACATTGTCGTTTATCTGAATAAAGTTGATTTAGTCGACGATCCTGAACTCCTGGATCTGGTTGAACTGGAACTGAGGGAACTCCTGACTCAGTATGAATTCCCCGGTGACACGATTCCCATCATTCGCGGTTCCGCGCTGAAAGCTCTGGAAGCCGATGACATCAATTCCCCTGATGTAAAAAGCATTCAGGAATTGATGGACGCCGTTGATAATTACATTCCCGAACCGAAACGCGATACCGATAAACCCTTCCTGATGCCGGTCGGTGACGTTTTTACGATCTCCGGACGTGGAACGGTTGTTACCGGAAGAGTGGACCGCGGTATTGTCAAGGTTGGCGAAGAAGTTGAAATTATCGGAATCAGACCCACGATCAAGACGGTTGTCACGGGCGTGGAAATGTTCCGCAAAACTCTTGATGAAGGTCGGGCCGGTGACGACGTCGGTTTACTGCTTCGCGGAATCAAACGCGAGGAAGTCGAAAGAGGACAGGTTGTGGCCAAACCCGGTTCCATTACTCCTCATACCAAATTTGAAGCGGCTGTTTACGTTCTGACCAAGGAAGAAGGCGGACGTCATACCCCGTTCTTCTCCGGTTATCGTCCGCAGTTCTATTTCCGGACAACGGACGTGACGGGTGTTGCGACGCTTCCTGAAGGTGTGGAGATGGTTATGCCCGGTGACAACGTTAATATGACCATTGAGCTGATTACCCCGATCGCGATGGAACAGCAGTTAAGATTCGCTATTCGTGAAGGTGGAAGAACAGTAGGTGCCGGAGTCGTAAGCAAAGTTATTGAATAAGGAATAGGTTATTATACCGATGAAAGAACAAAAGATTAGAATTCGTCTCAAAGCTTACGATTATAAACTGTTGGATCGTTCTGTAGAAGAAATAGTAGAAACAGCTAAAAAGACCGGTGCGCGTGTTGCCGGTCCGATACCTATTCCTACGGAAATCAATAAGTATTGCGTGAACCGCTCACCTCATGTGGACAAAAAATCTCGCGAGCAGTTTGAAATCAGAACACATAAAAGATTGGTAGATATCGTCGGGCCTACTCAAGCCACAGTGGATGCTTTGATGAAACTGGATCTTTCCGCTGGGGTGGATGTGGAAATAAAAGCGTAGGCATGCTTTTCGATTTTTTGAAGATGACAGCTCAACAATGCCATCTTCAAATGGGATGTTTTTATATTTATTAAAAAAAATTGGAATGTCAGATGAGCAAGGGAATTATTGGGAAAAAGTTGGGAATGACTCAGGTATTCGCGGAAGATGGCTCAGCGGTGGGCGTTACCGCCATTGAGGTTGAACCGTCCGTCGTTTTGCAGGTGAAGACAAAAGAGAAGGATGGTTATGATGCCGTTCAGCTCGGTTACGGTCGCGTTAAGCAGAAGAATGTCTCCAAACCTCTGCAGGGTCATTTTAATAAAGCAAACAAAGGCTTCTTTCGTTTTGTCAGAGAATTTCCAACGCAGTCTGAAACGTACGAAGTGGGACAGGAGATTACTGCGGACATATTCAAGATGGGTGACTATGTTGATGTTGTTGGAACTTCGAAAGGAAAGGGATTCCAGGGCGTTGTGAAAAGACATGGTTTCGGAGGCGGCCGCGCCACCCATGGCTCCATGTTTCACCGGGCTCCAGGTTCTATTGGCGCCAGTGCCGATCCGTCACGCGTTTTTAAAGGAACCAAAATGGGCGGACAGATGGGTAATGTACGTAAAACCATTCAGAATCTGAAGATATGGCAGGTCCGTTCCGACAGAAATTTGCTTTTGTTGAGTGGGGCTGTTCCTGGCAGCAAAAACGGGTTTGTATTAATTAAAAAAGCTAAGAAAAAATAGCGATTAAGTTACAGCTGGAGTTATAAACATGGCAGTTGCGGATGTTTTTAATATTGAAAAAAAGAAAGTTGCTGAAGTTGATTTGAATGACGCTGTCTTTGCAGCGGATGTCAATGAAGCTGTTATATACGATGTGGTTAAAATGCAACTGGCGTCGCGCCGTTCCGGCACGGCATCCACAAAAACCAGAAGCGATGTCAGCGGCGGCGGCAAAAAGCCGTGGCGTCAAAAGGGCACGGGCCGTGCCCGATCGGGAACATCGAGATCACCGATTTGGAGAAGCGGCGGGACGGTTTTCGGACCTCATCCCCGGGACTATTCGTACAGCATCCCTAAAAAAGTGCGTAAAAAAGCTCTGATTTCCGTTTTGAGCATGAAATTTAAAGATAACAAAATGGTTATCCTGAAAGATTTTCCGATGGAGAAAATCAGCACGAAGGTGTTTCAGAAAGTTGTTGATCTCTTCGATCTCAAAAAGGCGCTTTTTGTGCTGGATGATAATAATGAAATTTTGTTGAAGTCTTCTCGTAATATTAAAAACGTCAAAATGATCAGGTCAGAGGGCATTAACGTTTATGATATTTTAAATTATGAACATTTAATCCTTCTTGAACCCTCTGTAAAAAAGATTGAGGGAGCTTTGCTGGTATAATGGAAATAAACAAAGTCGTTAAGAGAATACTGGTTACGGAAAAGAGCACCGCAGCGCGGGATGCATCAAACAAATATTTTTTTGAAGTGGATCGCAAAGCGAATAAAGTGGAAATAGCGGGCGCGGTCGAAAAACTTTTTAAAGTCAAAGTTGTTGATGTCCGCGTCATGCATGTTTTGGGAAAAAAGAAGAGAATGGGCCGGACGATAGGTCAAAAGAGTTCCTGGAAAAAAGCTGTAGTGACTTTAGCTGCCGGCAATAGTATTGAATTTGCTGAAGGCGTATAAGAATTGGTTTAAGGATTAGACTGATGGGAATTATTAAATATAAGCCGACATCACCGGGTAGAAGATTTCAGAGTGTTTCTGACTTCGCAGAGATTACATCTGCTGAACCAGTGAAAAGTTTGCTGAAACCTTTGAAGAGGACAGGCGGCCGCAATTGTCATGGCAGAATTACAGCCCGGTTTATTGGCGGCGGTCATAAACGCAAATATCGCGTCATCGATTTTTGTCGCGACAAAGCCGATATTCCGGCTAAAGTTGCCGCCATTCAATACGATCCGAACAGGTCGGCAAGAATTGCTCTGCTTAACTATCGTGACGGCGAGAAAAGATACATCGTCGCTCCGGCGCAGATTAATGTCGGAGATGTTTTGTACAGCGGGGATAAGGCGGATATCAAGCCGGGCAATGCCGTTCCGCTGAAGTACATCCCTCTGGGATCGTTGATTCACAATGTGGAATTAAAGGTTGGCCGCGGCGGACAGTTGGTCAGATCCGCGGGAGCCTATGGTCAGTTGATGGCCAAAGAAGGAGATTACGCTCAGGTCCGCCTGCCTTCCGGTGAAGTCCGCAAGGTTTATATTGAATGCATGGCAACCATTGGACAAGTGGGCAACAACGATCATGAAAATGTCAGTATCGGTAAAGCCGGGCGAACGCGGTGGTTAGGGAAAAAGCCGCATAATCGCGGTGTCGTCATGAATCCGGTCGATCATCCGATGGGCGGCGGCGAAGGCAAGTCCTCCGGCGGCAGACATCCGTGTACGCCCTGGGGCATTCCGACAAAAGGTCACAAAACCAGAAAGAACAAGAGAACCGATAAATATATTGTTAAGAGAAGAGGTAAATAAGCGTGGCACGTTCGATCAAAAAAGGTCCGTATATTGAAGAGAGGTTGCTGGCTAAAATCAGAAAAATGGAAGCCGAAGGAACCAAAAATGTCATCAAGACTTGGTCGCGGCGTTCAACCATTACACCGGAACTGATTGGTTATACTTTTGCTGTCCATAACGGCAAAAAATTCATTCCGGTTTATGTGACGGAGAATATGGTAGGACACAAACTGGGTGAATTCGCACCGACCAGAGTTTTCTTTTCACATTCGGGAGATCGTAAGACGAAAGTCCACGCATAGATTCCCGGACACAGCGGGTAAGGTTTGGAGTTAATAAATATGGAAGCCAAAGCAGTTGCAAAATATATAAGAATGTCGCCACAGAAAGTAAGGCTTGTGGCCGATCTGATCAGAGGGAAAAAGGTGCAGGAAGCGCGAAATACCCTTCTTTACACCAGAAAATATGCGGCAGGCATTGTGGCCAATGTATTAAAATCTGCCGTGGCCAATGCCGTTCAGAACCCCAACATTGATGAAAATATTCTTTATGTAAAGGAAATCTTCGTTGATCAGGGGCCGTCGTTAAAACGCTGGCGGGCAAGAGCTCAGGGAAGAGCTGCAGGCATTAAAAAGAGAACTTCACATATTACGGTTATTTTGGACGAAATTTAAGGAGGTAAGTCTTGGGTCAGAAGGTTAACCCGGTAGGATTACGGTTGGGCTACATTAAAAAGTGGCAGTCGGTATGGTATACCGATAAAAAATACAGTGAAGTGCTGCATGAAGACTTGCAGATCAGAAAGTACCTGAAAAAGAAATTGTATCATGCGGGAATTTCCAAAATTGAAATTGAACGGGCAGCCAATAAAGCCAAGGTGAATATCTACTCGGCGAGACCCGGTGTGATCATCGGTAAAAAAGGTTCGGAAATAGAAAAGCTCAAATCGGAAATCGAAAAATTTTCGCAGGCGGAAATCATCATTAATATTCTGGAAGTACGCAAGCCGGAAGTGGATGCACAGCTGGTGGCGGAAAACGTCGCGATGCAGCTGGAAAAAAGAGTTGCGTTTCGCCGCGCGATGAAAAAATGCGTCGGTTATGCCTTGAAATTCGGCGCCAAGGGAATAAAAATAGCCTGCTCGGGAAGACTGGGCGGTGCGGAAATGTCCCGCGCGGAATGGTACCGGGAAGGCCGCGTCCCCCTGCATACCCTGCGAGCGGATATTGATTACGGATTCATCGAGGCGAAAACCGCTTACGGATTGATCGGAGTGAAAGTTTTTATTTTCCACGGAGAGATTTTACCGACAAAAGAAAAATAAAATTATCTCTGCCGGCCGGATGACAGCGGGCGGGGTTGATGTTGACAGGAACGACGGGAGTTTTATGTTATGTTAATGCCGAAAAGGGTAAAATACAGGAAGTTGCAAAAAGGCCGGATGGGCGGCAAAGCAACAAGAGGAAGCTCGATTGCTTTTGGTGAATACGGATTGCAGGCGGCGGAATGCGGCTGGATTACTGCCAGGCAGATTGAAGCCGCGCGTGTGGCGATGACGCGTCATGTTAAGCGTGGAGGCCGGATCTGGATTAGAGTTTTTCCTCATAAGTCAGTAACGAAAAAACCTGCTGAAACCCGTATGGGTAAAGGTAAGGGCGCTCCTGAAGGATGGGTGGCAGTCGTTAAACCCGGCTCGGTTCTTTACGAAATGGAAGGTGTTTCCAAAGAAGTGGCGAAGGAAGCTTTTCGCCTGGCAGCCCATAAATTATCCATAGCAACCAAGTTTTTATCGAGGGATATAGCTGATGAAAATTAAAGAAATCAGAGCTCTCGACGTCAATGGGCTCAAACAGAAAATTAATGAATTAAGCGAAGAACTTTTCCGGTTAAAGATCAGGCATGCATCCGGGCAATTGGAATCAACAGTCATGTTGGGGCGCTTGCGTAAGGATATAGCCCGTATCAACACTGTGTTGAAAGAAAAGGAGGCTGCGAGTTAACACATGGCAGAAAGAGGCAATAAACGCACTATCAAGGGTGTGGTGATAAGCAACAGGATGGATAAAACAATCGTGGTGAGAGCCGAACGCCTGGTGAAGCACCCGGTTTTTCATAAGTATGTGCGTAAGCATGTTAAGTATAAGGCTCATGATGAGCAGAATCAGAGCAAACTGGGAGATACGGTTTTAATTGTTGAGTCGCGGCCGTTAAGCAAGGAAAAACGCTGGCGAATGCTGGAAATTCTGGAAAAGGCAAAATAGATTTATTGACTTGTGGAAGACAAGTCAGTTTGATGAGGATTTTTTTATGATTCAGATGCAGACCATACTAAATGTTGCGGATAATTCCGGCGCCAAAAAAGTTGCTTGCATCAAGGTGCTGGGCGGTTCGAAGCGGCGTTATGCGAGTTTGGGAGATGTTATTGTGGTTTCCGTGAAGGAAGCGATTCCCAATTCCAAGGTAAAAAAAGGTGATGTCATTAAAGCGGTTATCGTACGCACCGTTAAGGAAGTGAGAAGAGCGGATGGTTCTTATCTGAAGTTTGATGACAACTCGGCGGTTTTAATTTCCAATCAGATGGAACCAATCGGAACTAGAATTTTTGGACCTGTCGCCCGTGAATTAAGAGCGAGACAGTTCATGAAAATTATATCGCTGGCTCCTGAAGTTTTGTAAAAATGTTTCGCAGAGGGGAAAAATGAGTTTAAACAAAATAAAAAAAGGGGATATGGTTAAAGTTCTTACCGGAAAAGACAAAGGCAAAACCGGTAAAGTCTTAACAGTTATTCCTGAAAAAAACAGGATAGTGGTCGAGAAGGTAAATATCATCAAGAAACATAAAAGACCGGATCAGAAATCCAAGGGCGGTATTGTGGAAAAAGAAGGCTCTATTCACATCTCCAATGCCGGTTTGTTCTGTAATAAATGTAATAAAGCGGTCAGGATACAAAACAAAAAACTTGAAGACGGTAAGAAAGTACGCATCTGCAGTAAGTGCAAAGAAGTTATTTAATGTGGGTTAAATAAAATGGCAAGATTAAAAGACTATTATTTAAAAACGGTGGTTCCTGCTCTGGTAAAAGAATTTAACTATAAGAATCCGATGCAAGTGCCCAAGATGGAGAAGATTGTCATCAACATGGGTCTGGGCGAGGCTATTCAGAATGTGAAGATCATTGATGGCGCTGTGCAGGAACTGGCGGCCATTTCCGGACAGAAGCCGGTGGTGAATAAAGCCAAAAAATCAATAGCGACTTTCAAGCTGAGACAGGGAATGCCCATCGGTTGTTCGGTGACCTTAAGAAAACAGATCATGTATGAATTTTTTGATCGTCTGGTCAATGCCGCTCTGCCCAAGGTCAGAGATTTTCGCGGCATATCACCCAACGCGTTTGACGGCAGGGGAAATTTTTCCATCGGCTTGCAAGAACAAATTATCTTCCCTGAAATTGAATATGACAAAGTGGAAAAGATCAAAGGAATGAATATCACCATCGTGACGACGGCGAAAACCGACGGGGAAGCCAGGTTTTTACTGAAAATGATGGGCGTTCCTTTCAAACAGTAACATAGAGCTCCGGAGGAATTTTGCGTGGCTAAGAAGTCATTAATAGTAAAAGCGAAAAGAGAGAAGAAATTTTCGGTTAGAGAATACAACCGCTGCCCCCTGTGCGGCAGGCCGCGGGCGTATTACAGAAAATTTGATATGTGCAGAATTTGTTTGCGTAAACTTTCCCTTCAGGGAGAACTCCCTGGGGTAATGAAATCGAGTTGGTAATTTTAGTTTAAGGAGAAAAAGCATGGGGATGACGGATCCTATTGCCGATATGATAACCAGAATCAGAAACGCGAATAAAGCCCGTTTCAAGACGGTTAATGTCAGCATGTCCCAGATGAATATTAACATCGCCAAAGTATTGAAAAAAACTGGGTATATCAGTAATTATGACAAGGTGAAAGATGAAAAAGGCCGGCAGATGCTGGAAATAATTCTTAAATACCCTGATTCCAAACGGACGGTTATTACGAATATTAGAAGAATCAGCAAACCCGGACGCAGAGTTTATGTGCCCTCGGACAGCATCCCCAAGGTTCTCAATGGTCTGGGAATTTCCATTCTCTCAACTTCCAAGGGCGTTATCACCGACGCGGAAGCGAGAGAGTTGAATGTCGGCGGAGAAATTCTTTGTAACGTTTGGTAATTTGAATATAAGATATTAAGCAGGAGTTCTTGTTCATGTCGAGAATAGGTAAAAAAGCAATAAGTTTGCCCAAGAATGTTAAAATCAGCCAGAGTGCCGATTTTGTTAAGGTGGAAGGACCCAAAGGGAGTCTTTCTTCGAAGTTGCCTGAAGGAATTACGATGAAAATAGGCGACGGCAGTGTGGCGTTGGAAAGAAAGTCTAATGACATCACCATGCGTTCTTACCACGGCTTAACCAGAACTCTGATAGACAATATGGTTAAAGGTGTTACCACAGGTTTTGAGAAAAAACTGGAAATATCCGGTGTAGGTTATCGTGCAGAAGTGGCTGATAAAAGTTTAAAGCTTGTCCTGGGTTTTTCCAGCCCGGTTCAGTACGATATTCCCAAAGGGATAGATATCAAGGTGGACAAACAGGTTAGTATCGTCGTTTCCGGCATTGATAAAGAATTGGTGGGCAGGGTTGCCGCGGAAATCAGGGCTTTAAGAAAACCGGAGCCTTACAAGGGCAAAGGGATCAAGTACGCTGACGAATATATTAAGCGTAAAGCGGGTAAGTCGGCGAGCGCTTAATCAAGAAAAATTTTATATTGCCGTAAAGAGGTAGAACATTGGCTTCCAAAAAGACATTAAAGATAAGAGAGAAGAGAGAAAAAAGAACAAGGGCGAAACTTACGGGTACTGAGGGAAGACCTCGTTTGTCCGTATTCCGGAGTGATAAGCATATTTATGTTCAAGCCATTGATGACGCGAAGGCAAATACTTTGGCGACAGCATCCACGCTTTGTAAAGAATTAGTCGAGAAAATTAAAGACAAAAAGAAAGTGGATGTGGCCAAGGAAGTGGGTAAATTGATCGCGGAACGTTTAAAAGCCAAGGGCATTGAAAAGGTCGTTTTTGACAGAGGAAGGTTTCTCTATCATGGCCGGGTCAAGGCATTGGCGGACGCCGCCAGGGAAAGTGGTCTGAAATTTTAATTTTATTAAATAAAAAAGATAATAAAGGAAAGAGTCTTTGGATAAGAAAGAAATGAAAGATACGGAACTCCTTGACCGAGTTGTGGCCATTAACAGAACGGCAAAGGTGGTCAAGGGCGGCAGGCGTTTCCGCTTCAGCGCCATTGTTGTTGTCGGCGATGGCAATGGAATGATCGGAACGGGATTGGGTAAAGCTCATGAAGTGCCCGAGGCTATTCGCAAGGGTATGGACATGGCCAAGAAGAATATGGTGAAGGTTGCCGTTGTGGACAGAACAATTCCTTACGAAGTCGTAGGCCGCTATGGCGCAGGCAAGGTTTTGCTGAAACCGGCTTCTGAAGGAACCGGATTGATTGCCGGCGGCGCCGTGCGAGCGGTGCTGGAAGTTGCCGGAGTCCATAATGTTTTGACCAAATGTCTGGGATCTCATAATCCGCATAATCTGGTGAAAGCCACTGTGGAAGGACTTTGTCAGTTGAAAAATCCTGAAGAGATTGCGGCGCAGAGAGGCAAATAGTTCTTGAGGGTGCGTGGAATGGGTAATGTATTAAAAGTAAAGAAAATAAAAAGTGAAATCGGCCGTCCCGAGAAACAAAGAAAAATTTTACGGGGAATGGGTCTTAATAAAATGAATAGAGAAGTAACTTTAGAGGATACTCCGCAGATACGCGGGATGATCAATAAAGTTATTCATCTGGTTTCCGTAGAAGAGTCAAAGGAGTAGACTATGGATTTGGGTTCGATAAAAGCTCCTGCCGGCGCGACAAAAAAACGCAAACGCGTGGGGCGGGGAAATGCTTCCGGTCATGGCGGAACATCCGGCAAAGGCCATAAGGGACAGAAGGCTCGTTCAGGCGGAAAGGTAAGAGTTGGATTTGAAGGCGGACAGATGCCGATGGCGCGCCGTTTACCCAAACGGGGCTTTCGTAATCCTTTCCGTGAAAAATTCGTCGCGGTAAATATTATGGATTTATGCCGTAAATTTGAAAAAGGCGCGGTGATTGACGAAGCGGCTATTGTGAAAAGCGGCATCGTCCGAAAAGAAGGCAGTAACATTAAAATTCTGGCCAAAGGTGAAATTAATTTTCCCGTTACTTTAAAAATTGCCCGAATCAGCCAGGCCGCGAAGAATAAAATTACCGCCGCGGGTGGTTCGGTAGAAGAGGTAATATAATTTGTTAGAAGGTCTGGGTGGTGTCTCCAAAATTCCGGAACTGCAAAGAAGGATTTTATTCACGATCCTTCTTTTGGGAGTTTATCGCATTGGTGTTTATATTCCCACCCCCGGAATTGATAATGTAGCTTTACTGGCTTACTTTGAGCAGGCGAAGGGTTCATTGTTTGGCCTGATGGATATGTTTGCCGGAGGCGCTTTCAGTAATTTTTCTATTTTTGCTCTGGGCATTATGCCCTACATCAGTTCTTCGATTATTTTACAGTTGTTGACTATTGCCGTGCCTCATCTGGAAAGACTTTCCAAGGAGGGAGAATCGGGCAGACGCAAAATCACGCAATACACCCGTTACGGCACTGTTCTTTTAAGTATGATTCAGGGGTTTGGTATCGCTTTCGGTTTGCAGCAGATGGCCGGGCCTTCGGGCGCTCCGATTGTTTTGAATCCCGGTATCGGGTTTGTTCTGATGACGATGATCACGCTTACTTCCGGCACGGCCTTTATTATGTGGCTGGGCGAAATAATCACGGAAAAAGGCATCGGCAACGGCATATCGCTGATCATTTTCGCCGGTATTGTGTGCCGTATTCCCGCGGCAATCGGCAATACATTCCGATTGGCGACAGCCGGTGAACTGGGTGTGCTGGTCATTTTATTAATTGTCGTATTGATGGTAGTGGTGGTCGGCGCAATCGTTTTTGTGGAAGGTGGTCAGCGCCGTATCCCCGTTCAGTACGCAAAAAGAGTGGTCGGGCGTAAAATGTATGGGGGACAGACGACTCATTTGCCTTTGAAGGTCAATACCTCCGGTGTTATTCCCCCGATTTTCGCTTCTTCCGTCATCATGTTTCCGGCAACGATTGCCAACTTCGCGCCGCAGACGTGGATGAAGGATATCGCTTCTTACCTGGTTCCGGGAAGGCTGGCTTACGAAGTGCTTTATGTGGCTTTTATCTTTTTCTTCTGTTTTTTTTATACGGCGGTTACTTTCAAGCCGGATGATGTTGCCGATAATATGAAAAAATACGGCGGTTACGTTCCGGGAATCAGACCGGGTAAGAAAACCGCTGAATATATCGAAAATGTTTTGGAAAAGCTGACTTTTAGCGGAGCTATTTACGTTTCCATCGTTTGCGTACTGCCCAGCGTTTTAATTGCCCAGTTAAACGTTCCCTTTTATTTTGGCGGGACGGCGCTTTTGATCGTTGTCGGTGTGGCCATGGATACGGCCAGTCAGATCGAATCGCATCTGCTGACGAGGCAGTACGAAGGATTTATGAAAAAGGGACATATGGCCCGCAGGAGATAACGGAAGATATTAATAATGGAAATTATTCTAAAGCTTCCGGATGAGATTGAAAAGGCAAGGGCAAGCAACCGTATCGTTGCAGAGGTTTTAAGCAGGTTAAGGGAAAAAGTCAAACCGGGTGTTAAAACAAAAGACCTGGATAAATTGGCAGAGGAGATTACGGAAAAAAGAGGCGCCAAGCCGGCATTTAAGGGTTATCGTGGTTATCCGTACTCTCTCTGTGTATCGATAAATGAAGTCGTTGTGCACGGCATGCCGTCAAAACGGGTGCTGGAAGAAGGAGACATCGTCAGTTTAGATTTTGGCGTTGACTATAAGGGCTTTTGCGGTGATTCAGCGATAACATTGCCGGTAGGCAAAGTTACTGAAAAAGCTCTACGGCTCATGGAGGTTACCGAGCGCAGTCTTTACGACGGTATCACCCAGGCCATGGCTGGCAACCGATTGGGAGATATATCCGCAGCTGTTCAGGCTACGGTGGAAAATGCCGGTTATTCAGTGGTTCGTGATTTTGTCGGCCATGGGATAGGCAAGAATCTTCATGAGGAACCGCAGATTCCCAATTTCGGGAAAAAAGGACGCGGTATCGAACTGAAACGCGGTATGATTCTGGCAATCGAACCGATGGTGAATGCCGGTAAGTACGAAGTTCGGATTTTGTCGGATGGCTGGACGGTGATTACGAAAGATGGAAGTTTATCGGCTCATTTTGAGCATTCGGTAGCGATTACGGACAATGGTCCGGATGTTTTAAGTAAATTGAATTGATGATGATCCGGTGAAAAGCCGGTTGAATTTTCAACAATAATGATAGCAATGTATGGCCAAAGAGGAAGCAATAGAAGTTGAAGGTAGAGTGATTGAGCCCTTGCCCAATGCCATGTTCCGGGTGGAACTGGAAAACGGGCATAAGGTTTTAGCTCACATATCGGGTAAGATGCGCATGCATTTTATCAAGATACTGCCTGGAGATAAAGTGACCGTGGAGCTTTCTCCTTATGATTTGACCCGGGGCAGAATAACATACAGGACGAAATAAAAACATTTTTTGCTGCAAATGAGGAGTTAAAATCGTGAAGGTAAGATCGTCAGTTAAAAAAATATGTGAGAAATGCAAAATTGTCAAACGCAGAGGCGTTTTGCGGGTGATTTGTGAAAATCCCAAACATAAACAAAGACAGGGTTAGTTTTTAATATTCAGGAGGTTTATAGGTGGCACGAATTTCAGGTGTTGATTTACCGAAAAATAAAAGAATGGAAGTTGCTTTAACTTACATTTACGGCATTGGCCCAAGTAAGGCAAAGCAAATCCTGAAGGACTCCGGCGTCAGCCCGGATACCAGAACAGATGACCTGGCCGATTCGGAAATATCAGCAATTAGAACGATCATTGACAAGGATTTCAAGGTGGAAGGCGATCTGCGCAGAGATGTGTCGATGTCTGTTAAACGTCTGATGGATATTGGAACTTACCGGGGTTTGCGACATCGGAAGGGACTTCCCGTAAGAGGACAGAGAACTCATACGAACGGCCGCACGAGAAAAGGTCCGCGGCGGGCTATCGCAGGCAAGAAAAAGTAAATTGATAAATCCTAGCTGGAGGAATAATGGCTAAAGCAGTTAGAAAAACTGGCAAGAAAAAAGAAAAGAAAAATATTACCGAAGGGATTGCGCATATTCAGTCGACGTTTAACAACACGATTGTCACGATCACGGATTTAAGCGGTAATGTTATTGCATGGTCCTCATCCGGACTGCAGGGATTTAAGGGCTCGCGCAAAAGCACGCCGTTTGCCGCGCAAATGGCCGCGGAAGATGTTGTGCGCAAGGCCAAAGAGCAGGGAATGCGCAAAGTTCAGGTATATATCAAAGGTCCCGGCGCAGGAAGAGAGTCGGCGTTGCGTTCGCTGCAGATTGCCGGTCTTACGATAACTTTAATTCGTGACGTAACGCCTGTTCCGCATAACGGATGCAGACCACCGAAACGTCGCCGAGTATAGAAAATTTTAAATTAAGATAATTAAGGGAGGCTTTTTTTGGCAAGGTATACGGATTCATCATGCAGATTGTGCCGCCGTGAAGGATTAAAACTTTTTTCCAAGGGCGACAGATGCTATTCGGAAAAATGTTCCTTTGAAAGAAGGGAATACGTTCCGGGAGATCATGGTCAGATGCATAAGAAACAGCGTTCTGATTATGGTGTCCAGTTAAGGGAAAAACAGAAGCTGAAAAGAATGTATGGTCTTTTGGAAAAGCAGTTCCGGGGATATTTTGAAAAGGCCGACAAGCAAAAAGGCATCACAGGCACGAACCTGCTTGTGCTTCTGGAAAGAAGAATGGATAATATGGTTTTCCGCATGGGATTTTCCAATTCCAGAATAGAAGCCAGACAGTTGATCAGCCATGGTCATTTTCTGGTTAACGGAAAGCCCGTAAATATTCCGTCTTGTCTGCTCAAGGCCGGGGATGAAGTTTGCGTTAAAGAAGGCAGCCGTAAGGTAACCCGTATATTGGGAGCGATTGAAACCGTGGCCAGACGCGGCGTGCCTCATTGGCTTGAACTGGATAAAGATAACTTCAAGGCCTCTATTAAAATGCTGCCTGTGCGGGAAGATCTAACCATGCCGGTTCAGGAACAGCTTGTTGTCGAACTTTATTCGAAGTAAAAAACTGTTTTTATAAACCAGCTACTAAAGGATGGGTTTAATTATGCAAAGGAACTGGTCAAGTTTGATTCGTCCCAAGCGTATTGATGTTGATGAAGCGACTCATACGAATTCCTACGGGGAGTTTACAATTCAGCCTCTGGAGAGGGGTTTTGGAATAACGTTAGGAAACTCATTGAGGAGAGTCCTGCTCTCTTCCATACAGGGTTCCGCCATTGTTTCAGCGAAAATCGAAGGGGTTTTACACGAATTTTCAACAGTGCCCGGGGTGAAAGAAGATATCACGGACATTATTCTGAACCTGAAAGGTGTCCGCTTTAAAGTGGGACAGGCAAACGCCAAGGAAGTCAGCATCGATGTCACGCGTGTCGGAGCAGTAACCGCCGCCGATATCGTTACCGATGGTGTTGTTGAAGTATTGAATCCGGAACATCACATATGCACGATATCCAGCGGTTCCTTCAAGGCGAAATTGATGGTCAAAATGGGCAAGGGATACATGCCGGCCAAAAAGGACCTTGAGTCTGACCAGCCTAAAGGCACGATTAATATCGACGCTATTTTTTCACCGATTAAGAAAGTGAATTACATTGTTTCTCACGCGCGCGTCGGTCAGATTGCGGATTACGACAAACTGACACTGGAAGTATGGACGGACGGCAGTGTGAAACCTGAAGATGCGATAGCTTATTCCGCGAAGATATTGAAACAGCAATTAGACGTGTTTATTAACTTCGAGGAAGTCGAAGAGGAAATCCTGCCGGAAGCACAGGATGAGCAGGATAATGTAAACAAAATACTGCTGCGTTCCGTGGAAGATCTGGAACTTTCAGTGCGTTCGGCCAACTGTCTGAAGAACGCAGGAATAAACACGATTGGCGAACTGGTCAAGAAAACAGAAGCGGAAATGCTCAAAACGAAGAATTTCGGACGCAAGTCTTTGAGCGAAATCAAGGATATTCTCAATGAATACGATCTGACTTTCGGAATGGATATCGATTCGAAAAGTTAAAATCGGTGAGAAAAAAAGTACATTATAAAAGGAAAGAGGTAAATTAGCGATGCATCATGGTAAAGCGGGCAGTAAACTGGGCAGAACTTCCAGTCATAAGGAAGCGATGCTTCGTAATATGGTGACTTCGATTATCAAGCATGAACGTATCCGGACAACGGATATGAAGGCGAAAGAATTGAGAAAAATAGCCGACAAAATGATTACCCTGGGTAAAAAAGGCGGTTTGCATGCGCGCCGTCAGGCTTTGGCTGTTGTCCGGGATAAAGATATGGTTGGAAAACTTTTCGGGGAACTTACCGAACGCTACCGCGACCGCCAGGGTGGATACACAAGAATAATCAAAGCCGGTTATCGGTTTGGTGATAATGCGCCTGTCTCCATTCTGGAGTATATTTCCGACGAGAAAAAGAAGGAAACAAAAGCGAAAGCAAAATCAAAGACAAGGACCAGAAAAACTAAAGAAAAAGAATAGTTTTTATAAAACTTCGGAATAAAAAAAGGCAGGGCTGAAACCCTGCCTTTTTTTATGGTTGTTTTTTCACATCAAAAAATGTTATTTAAGCACAAGATTCATGGCGTTGAAGCATTAATTTGCAAACATCTTTAAGGAGGTTTGATTATGGCGGAAAAAAAGATTGGCGAAGTAATGAAGTTTTTCTCAAAGCCTTCCGTTGCTGCGGTAAAAATAACCGATGGTGAAATAAATGTGGGGGACAGCATCAAATTTACCGGACATACCACTGATTTTACCGATGTGATTCAATCTATGGAAGTGGATAATAAATCCGTAACCAAAGCAGTAGCCGGGGATTTTATCGGCGTCAAGGTTTCCGACCGCGTTCGTCCCGGTGATGAAGTTTTTAAGGTGATACCGGATTAATTATACCATTCTTAAATCAAAGCGCTATTTTTGTTGGCACAGCCTACCCCGGCGCAGGCCGGGGTTGTCGGCTTCCTCAACGTATAACCTGAAGGTCACACGTGTATAATACGCCTCGTCGCCTCCGCCCAGTCCCACTGAAGGGGACAGTTCAACTAACGAATTACAGATTAATGCGTAAATGTAATTCGAGTTTCACTGCCGCCTCAATATCATCTTTGATTTAGAAATGGCATTCGATACTTTAAATTCAGCATTCCATACACATCCTTTCCATGGTATAAATACTTATGTCTAAAATTCTGATTGTTGATGACGAAAAAGATATAGTTGACCTCATTTCTTACAATCTGGAGAAAGAAGGATTTTCTACGGCTAAAGCCTATGATGGGGAAACTGCTCTAAGAATAGTCAAAACACAAAAACCGGATTTAATCATTCTTGATTTGATGCTGCCGAAGATGAATGGCCTTGATGTCTGTCGAACTATTCGCCGCAATCCGGAGACGGCGGGGGTGCCGATTATCATGCTGACGGCAAAATGTGACGAAGTTGACAAAATAATCGGTCTGGAAGTCGGCGCTGATGATTATGTGACCAAACCCTTCAGCGTTAAAGAACTGATGGCC
>JAJFTS010000249.1 GCA_021372815.1 Deltaproteobacteria bacterium
TATCTGCGGGAAAGGCAGAGTCTTTGTCTTGTGGCTTTAATTCTGGATATACGGCGCGATCCTAATGAAGATGATTTGTCTTTGCGCGACTGGCTGGAACACTACCGTATACCTTATTTGTATGTATTAACCAAAACCGACAAATTATCCAACAATCAGGCGATTGCCCGTAAGCGCGCCATTGAAAAAAATCTTGGAGTGCCGGCAGAAAGAAAACCCATTCTTTTTTCGGCCAAGACTAAAAAAGGCAAAGACGATATCTGGGCATTTCTGGAAAATCATTTAAGTTCGCTTACTGCTTAACAGACTCAAATTGTTAAAATCATAAGTAAAAGGGAACAAATTTGTAACGCAAACTTTGAATGCCGGTCAGTGAACGGCAGTCATTATTTTAATTTAATTATATCAGTAACTTATCAATAAAAAACAAAAAAATAAATCTTCCTGTCTTGACAGGACAGTTAATTTGTGTTAGCCGAAATACGCTTGTTTTAGGTCGTATTGGACAACATTTTTTGAAGTTCTTTCATATAGAATAAAGAGGTGTAATCAGGTGATAAAAGATAACGAAAAAGTTGGTGCGGTAATGGTAGTTGGCTCGGGAATCGCCGGCATCCAGGCGTCTCTCGATTTGGCCAATTCCGGAATGAAAGTATATCTGGTCGAAAACGGGATCAGTATCGGCGGCGTCATGGCGCAACTGGACAAGACTTTTCCCACAAACGACTGCTCAGCCTGTATCTTGTCGCCGAAACTGGTTGAAGTAGGGCGCCATCCCAACGTAGAAATAAAAACACGTCGTACCGTCGAGTCGGTCGAAGGCGAACCCGGAAAATTTAAAGTCAAATTAACCAGTGCGCCGCGTTTTGTGAATCTGAATAAATGTACGGGATGCGGTGATTGCGCCAATGTCTGCCCTGTTTCCGTTCCGGCGGGATTCAACGGCAATCTAAGCGAAAGAAAAGCGATTTACCGGCATTTTCCGCAGGCTATCCCCAGCGGCTTTGCCATTGATAAAATCGGAACCTCTCCCTGTAAATCCAATTGTCCCACGCATATCAGCGTCCAGGGTTATGTAGCGTTGATCGCCCAGGGCAAATTCAAAGAAGCCCTCAAACTGATCAAACAGGATAATCCATTCCCCATCGTTTGCGGACGTGTTTGTAACCATCCCTGCGAGACGGCCTGTATGCGCGCCAAGGTGGATGAAGCCATTGACATCATGCATCTGAAACAATTTGTCGCTGATCTGGATCTCAACAGCGACACCCGTTATATACCCGAAAAGAAAGAAAGCAAAAGCAAGAAGGTCGCCGTTGTCGGCGCCGGTCCTTCGGGATTGACCTGCGCTTATTATCTGGCCATCGAAGGCTATGATGTGGAAGTCTTTGAAGCACTGCCCGTAGCGGGCGGCTGGCTGGCTGTCGGTATTCCCGAATACCGTCTGCCCAAGAATGTTTTAAAGGCGGAAATCAAGGTTATCGAAGATTTGGGTGTGAAGATTCACCTCAACACCAGAGTCGGCAAGGATATTTCCTTCGACAAACTGAAGTCTGATTACAGCGCGATTTTCATCGGCTGCGGTACGATGAAGAGCAGCAAGCTCAAAATCCCCGGCGAGGATATGAAGGGCGTTGTTCACGGTGTCGATTATCTGATGAAAGTCAACCTGGGCGAAAAAGTTTCCCTGGGTGACAAGGTTGCGGTCATCGGCGGCGGTAACGTGGCCATGGACGCTGTGCGTACGGCAGTCAGAACCGGTTCCAAAGAAGTTTTCATTCTTTATCGTAGAACCCGTGCGGAAATGCCCGCGTCTCCGGAAGAAATCGAAGAAGCCATCGAAGAAGGAATCGAGATGAAGTTCCTCGTTGCTCCGAAACGCGTTGTGGGGCAGGATGGAAAAGTTACCGGTATTGAATGCACGAAGATGGAACTGGGCGAGCCGGATGCCAGCGGTCGTCGTCGTCCCGTGGAAATTAAAGGGTCCGAATTTATCGTCGAATGCGATGCGATCGTTCCCGCCATCGGCCAGGAAGCGGATCTGTCCTTCATTACCAAGGAAAGCGGCGTCTCCATCAATAAATGGAATAATTTAGATTTCGATAAAATCACCTACGCAACAAACGTTCCCGGTATCTTCACCGGTGGTGACGTTTCTACCGGTCCTCAGACAGTCGTCAAGGCGGTTTTTTCCGGCAAGGAAGCGGCCAAATCCATTGACCGTTATCTGCAAGGCCTTGATATGAAAGCCGGCCGTGAGAAAGACTGGACCAAAGACATAGCGGACAAGGCCGATGTTTCCAACTTTGCCAAAGTTCCCCGTGAAAAATACCCGGTAATGAAGCCGGAAGACCGCAAAACCAATTTCAAGGAAGTCGGTATTGGATTTGATGAAGCACAGGCTATCGCGGAAGCGAAACGCTGTCTGTCCTGCGGCATCTGCTCCGAATGTTATCAGTGCGTGGATGCGTGTATCGCGAAAGCCATTGATCATGAAATGACTTATGAAGAAGAAACCATTGAAGTCGGCGCGGTAATCGCTTCCGCCGGCTTTGAAATTTTTGATGCCCGTCTGCGCGGCGAATTCGGCTACGGCGTTTATAAGAATGTTGTTTCGGCGCTTCAGTTTGAAAGAATCCTGTCCGCGTCCGGTCCGTTCTTCGGACACGTGCAGAGAATTTCCGACGGCAAGGAACCGAAGAAGATCGCCTTCATCCAGTGTGTCGGTTCGCGCGATGTTTCCTGCGACAACAGCTGGTGTTCGTCAGTGTGCTGTATGTACGCGACCAAGGAAGCGATCATCGGTAAGGAACACGCCAAGGGTCTGGAACCGACCATTTTCTACATGGACATTCGCGCCCATGGTAAGGATTTCGACCGTTTCGTCAACCGTGCCAAAAATGAATATGGCATTCGCTACATCCGGTCCATGCCCTCGGTCATCAAAGAAATGCAGCAGACCAACAATCTGTTGATCAAATATGTCAATCAGGATGGAACCTTAACCGAAGAAGAATTTGACATGGTCGTTCTGTCCGTAGGTCTCATGCCGCCCAAGGAAGCCAAGAAACTGGCTGCCAGCATGGGCATTGAGCTCGAAGAGCACGGCTTCTGTAAAACCAAGCTGGAGAATCCCGTTGAGACTTCACGCCCCGGTGTGTTTGTCTGCGGAGCCTTCGGCGGACCCAAAGATATTCCCGAAACAGTTATGGAAGCATCCGCTGCGGCTGCTTGTGCGGAAGGATTGCTGGCTGCGAAACGCGGCACCATGATTACTCCGGTGGAAAATCCGGAAGAAAAAGATATGCGCGGTCAGGCTGTGCGCACCGGCGTTTTCGTTTGCCATTGCGGTATCAACATCGGCGGCGTTGTCAATGTCCCCGAAGTCCGGGACTATGCCGCGACATTGCCCAATGTTGTCTATACGGCCGACAACCTCTTTACCTGTTCGCAGGATACGGCGGTGAAGATGGCCGAAGTTATCAAAGAAAAAAATCTCACCCGGGTTGTTGTGGCGTCCTGTTCGCCCCGTACGCATGAAGGCCTCTTCCAGGAAAACTGTGAAAAGGCCGGTTTGAACAGATATTTGTTTGAGATGGCCAACATCCGCGACCAGAATTCCTGGGTGCATATGCACGAACCGGAAGCGGCCACCGAAAAAGCAAAAGATTTGCTGCGCATGGCGGTCGCCAAAGCTCAGTATTTGAAACCCTTGAAACCGGGTCAGTTGTCCGTCAATCATCAGGCTTTGATTATCGGCGGCGGTTTGGCCGGTATGACCGCGGCTCTGTCGCTGGCCGATCAGGGATTTGCCTCGTTTATCGTGGAAAAAGAGGATCGTCTCGGCGGCAATTACAATTATCTTTATAAAACACTCGAAGGCCTTGATGCCAAGGCTCACTTAAAAGCGCTTCTGGAAAAAGTTTACAAGAATCCTCTGATCACGGTTGCGACGAGCGCCAAGATCGAGAAAATCGAAGGTTTCATCGGCAATTACAAGACTACGGTCAAAGCCAAAGACGGCGAAAAAGTATTTGAGCACGGCGTCGTGATTGTGGCCACCGGCGCTTATGAAAATAAGACCCAGGAATATCTCTACGGTCAGAATGCCGCGGTGAAAACACAGAGAGAGCTGGAAACTCTGATTTACGAAAAAGATCCCAAGCTCGCTGCGGTGAAAAACATCGTTATGATCAATTGCGTGGGAAGCCGCGACAAGGAAAGACCGTATTGCAGCCGTTACTGCTGTTCCGAGGCGATTAAGAACGCGCTGGAACTCAAAGCTGCCGATCCTTCCCGCGACATCACCATCATTTACCGTGATATCCGCACCTTCGCTTTCAAGGAAGACTACTACAAGAAAGCGCGCGAAGCCAATATCAAATTTATCTCTTACGAAGAAGACCGCAAACCGGAAGTTGTCGCCTCCGGCGATAAAGTGGAAGTCCAGGTATTTGACCCGATTTTGAATGAACAGGTCAGTCTGCCTGCTGATATATTGGCTCTGAGCATCGGTGTTGTGCCGAATCCGGAAAACGCGGCCATCGGCCAGATGCTGAAAGTGCCCACCAATCAGGATGGTTTCTTCCTCGAGGCGCACGTCAAACTGCGTCCCGTTGATTTCGCGACCGACGGCGTGTTCATGTGCGGCATGTCGCATTCGCCCAAATTCAGCGACGAGACCATTACGCAGGCCAACGCCGCCGTTTCCCGCGCCGTCATGGTATTGTGTCTTGATTTCATCGAGGCGGAAGGCAAGACGGCTTATGTGAACAAAGAAAGATGTTCTGCCTGCGGTCTTTGCGAAATCAATTGCCCCTACAGCGCCATCAGGGTCAATGCCGCTGAAGGCGTGGCCGAAGTCAACACGGTTCTTTGCAAAGGCTGCGGTGTTTGCACGGCATCGTGCCGTATGAACGCGGCGGACCTCAACGGATTCAACAACGAAGAAGTGCTGGCGCAGATATATAATTTAAACTAAGGTAAACGGCTGATAAAAAAGCCGCATTGCCGCTGGAAGGAGAATATATGGCCGAAAATTTAGCAAACAAAGAATGGGTACCGAAAATCGTTGCCGTCGTCTGCAACTGGTGTACTTACGCGGGAGCCGATCTGGCTGGTATCAGCAGAATTCAGTATCCGCCGAATGTGCGCATTATTCGCGTCCCCTGCACGGGAAGAATAAATCCTTTTTATATCGTGAAAGCCCTGCAGACGGGAGCCGATGGCGTTCTGGTTTCGGGTTGACACCCGGGTGAATGCCACTATATTTCGGGAAATCTGGTGGCGCGCCGCAAGTTTGCGACGTTGAAAAGTTTCCTGAACTACATCGGTGTGGAAGGCGACAGAACCATTTTTACCTGGGTCTCCGCCTCCGAAGGTGACAGATGGGCACAGGTCATCAAGGGTGTTACGGAGAAAGTAAAGGCCATGGGACCGGCCGGTAAATTGATTAAGAATCTTAATTAATAGTACTTAAAGATAATAAAAATAAACGGGGATCATCACTGTGGAAAACATTGAAACAAAATTACGGGAAGAAGCAAAAAGGCTGCTTTTGGAAAAGAAGGCCGACGTGATCATCGGTTATGAAAAAGGCACGCTTCCATTGACAGCAACGCCCTGCTTTATCACGGCGCCGGAGGAAGCCGACAAGCTTGTCTGGAATAATTTCTGCACGCAGAATCTGGCCAAGTATGTTCATGACTTGATCACCGCGCATAAAAATTCACAAAAGCGGGTCAAGCCGGAAGACCGGAAGAAAAAAGTCATTGGTGTTGTCGCCCGCGGCTGCACGACCAGATCGCTGATCATTCACCTGCAGGAAAGACAGTACGGCCGCGATGAAGTTTACATTATCGGCGTTCCCTGCGATGGTTATGTGGACGGCAAAGGGCTGAAAGCGGCCATCGGCGGCGCGGATATTGTAGACGGATCGCTTGACGGCGGCCAGATCAAGATGAAAACATCCGAAGGCGACAAGACCGCCGCGCTGAAGGATGTACTGGCGGATTGCTGCAAAACCTGCCGGTTCAATAATCCCATAATTTCCGATGTCATGGTGGGCTCAAACGCTCCGGCGATGAATCCCGATGCGGAATATGATGAAGTAAAAGAATTCGAAGCCAAACCGCTTGAAGAGCGTTGGGCGTATTTCATCAAGGAAATGGAAAAGTGCATGCGTTGCAACGCCTGCCGTCAGGCCTGTCCTTCCTGTTACTGCCCGACCTGTTTTGTGGAACAGAGTCAGCCGCAATGGGTCGGCATCGGCGAAGATCCGTCCGATACCCAGGTCTTTCAACTGATGCGTCTGTATCACATGGTCGGACGCTGTGTTGACTGCGGCTCCTGCGTTTCCGTCTGCCCGATGGGCGTCGACCTGCGCAAGTTCCTCAAGAAGATTGACAAGGACGGCTGTGAAATGTTCGGAAGCCGCGCCGGTTCTTCGATGGAAGATATGCCGCCGCTCGGTAAGTACGATGAACATCACGATAAGGGAGACTTTGTCTACAACCCATAATTTGTTCGAGATAATGGAGTTTACATGGAAACTTTTCTGGAAGAAGTAAACAAAAAAATACACGGTGCGCCTCTGCAGCGTTGTTATCACTGCCGCAAATGCACGGCCGGTTGTCCGATGGCCGCCCACATGGAGTATAACCCCAACAAGGTTATCAAAATGATTCAGAACGGCCAGCGCGACAAGGTGCTCAACAGTTCGACCATCTGGATGTGCCTGTCCTGCGAAACCTGCATCACCCGCTGTCCCAATCAGGTGGATATCGCCAGCATGATGGATGCGTTGAGACAGATGGCCATACAGAACGGAACCGTCCGCGAAGCGAATGTTTTGAAATTCCATGAATCATTCCTCGCCGGCATGAAGTTCGGCGGACGCATCAACGAACCGATGATGATGGTGCAGTACAAACTGAAGTCCGGAGATTATTTTTCTGACGCCATGCTGGGGCTGGATATGTTCCTGAAAGGCAAGCTGGCGCTGCTTTCTCCGCGGACGAAAGACATGAAATCGGTTAGAAATATTTTTGAAAAAACCAAGCTTAGATAAGGTTAAAGAAGGTTAAGGAGGCTACTCTTGAAAGTTTCATATTATCCGGGCTGTTCGCTGCACGCGACGGGAAAAGAATATGATCAGTCCATGAAGGCCATCAGTCGCGCTCTCAACATCGAGCTGAAGGAAGTCGACGACTGGTCCTGCTGCGGAGCTTCCTCCGCGCACGCAACCAATTTTGATTTGTCGATTGCTCTTTCGGCACGCAATCTGATTCTGGCAGAAAAAGACGCGATGGACGTCATGGTGCCCTGCGCCGCTTGTTTCAATCGTTTCAAAACAGCCGAGCATCACTTAAAAGCCGACAAAGACCTCAAGACAAAAATTGAAGGCGTGGTCGGAGCAAAATATCAGGGCGGCATTGCCATCCGCAATCCTATCGATATTCTTTATAATGATATCGGCATTGACACGCTGGAGAAAAAAGCCGTCAAGCCGCTGAAGGGTTTGAAGCCTGTTTCTTATTACGGTTGTCTGCTGCTCAGACCGCCCGAAGTCTGCGAGTTTGAGAATTACGAAAATCCGTTCATGCTGGATAAAATGATGGCGGCCATCGGCGCCGATGTAAAGATGTGGTCTTACAAAACGGACTGCTGCGGCGGTTCGCTGGCGATCAGCAAAACAGCCATCGTTGTCGATATGTGCGATAAACTGATGAGCGCCGCCAAAGAAGCGGATGCCAACTGCGTTGTGACCGCCTGTCCTTTGTGCATGGCCAATCTGGATATGCGTCCCAGCGAAGGTATGAAGCTGCCGATATTCTATTTCTCGGAGCTGATTGCACTGGCCATGGATCTTCCCGGAGCGGCGGATACTTTCAAGTCTCACATTTTTGATCCTCGGCCGCTTTTGACGGAATTGGGGCTGATTTGATAAATTATGGAGGTATATTGACATTATCCCGCTAAGTTTTGCATGCGGGATAATTCGACCATCAAGTTTCAAGACGTTTCATTTTTGAAGCTGGGGTCTCATTAAATTCTTAATTAGGGAAAATTATGGAAAAACGTTTAGTAAAAAAAGATGCACTAGCGGGCATTGCCAAAAAAATGGCCGAGAAACTCCTTGTCTGGGCGCCGGTGAAAAAAGAGGATAATATTCTTTTCGAACCTCTGCAGAAGAACGCCGAGCCGAACTTTGCCTATTTAAATTCCAAGAACGCGCCGAAAAACGTTTTCTTTCCGCATACGGAAACAATGATGAAATATACCCGTACTCCAAAGGGAATGGTTTTTTCAGCCGAGGAAAACAAGGCAAATGAATCGGTATTATTCGGCGTCCGCCCCTGTGACGCTCACAGTTTTGTTCTGCTGGACAAGCTTTTTGATCAGGAGAAATACAAAGACGGTTACTATATCGCAAAAAGACAGAGTACGACCGTTATTTCCCTGGCGTGCGTCAAGCCTCCTTATGCGAGCTGCTTCTGCACATCGGTTGACGGCGAGCCGGTCTCCGCGGATGGCGCGGACATTTTATTGACAGATATCGGTTCCGATTATCTGGTTGAGTTCGTCACGCCCAAGGGAGAGAAACTGGCCTCTTATTTCGGTGATACAAAAGCCGATGCCGCCGCCGATGCCAAGAAAAATGATATCGCGGCGAAAGCCAAAGAAGCGATCAAGTCCAAGATTCCCGCTCATGAAGTCAAACCGATTCTGGATAAGAATTTCGAGAATCCCTTCTGGAACACGATTTACGGCAAATGCTTGGCCTGCGGCACCTGCACCTATCTGTGCCCCACCTGTCATTGCTTCGACATCAGCGATGAAGTGAAGGGCAGCGACGGCATTCGCCTCCGGTCGTGGGATTCCTGCATGTTCCCTCTGTTTACCAAGGAAACATCGGGGCATAATCCCCGGTCTTCCCAGAAGGAAAGATGGCGCCAGCGCACCATGCACAAGTTCAAGTATTATGTGGACATGTTCAACTCGATCGCGTGTGTCGGCTGCGGCCGATGCGTGATGAGTTGTCCGGTGAATATTGATATTCGAAAAATTGTTGAAGAT
>JAJFTS010000264.1 GCA_021372815.1 Deltaproteobacteria bacterium
GAAATAAAGGCTGAGTTGGTAAAACAACTCACAGATTTGTATGCCGACCTATCCGTTGAAGACAAAGCGGCGTTGGCGACTTACGATGAGGAATTTGACACAGTTTCAAAATCGGAGGCAAAGAAGAGAGAGATTTTTGCGAAGAAGATGGCGGCGTTCGTAACTGATGCCGTCGAAAACGGAAACAAAGCACTTCTTTCTCAATTGGCTCCATTTCTGCTGGCAAATGAGCAAAGCGCCACAGAAAATCATTTTAAAACAGTCAAGTCCGCTCATCCAGACTTCGAGAAGTATCGGGATGATGGGTCGCTGAAAAATTGGATAGATACACAACCGGCATATCTTAAAACTGTACTGCAAAAGGTTTATGATTCCGGTGAAACCGAAGAAGTAATTGACCTTTACTCCCGATTTAAGAAAGAAAACAACATTGTAATCGCGGGGACGGAAGACACCAAAGTGAAAGATGACCTGAAGAAAAAAGAAGAAGATGAAATAAAGAAGAAAAAACTTCAGGATATGGAAGGTGTCGATTCCGGTGGAAGGCCAATTGGCAGTGCAGGCGTCGGTTCTAAAGACAAAAACGATGAAGATAGTGCTGCGGCTGAAGCTTTCTCGGATAAATAACGTCCTCAATAAAATAGGAGGAAATACAAGATGGTAAACGTATACGGTAAATAACATTGCCGTAGTAAAATCCGTAATTTGCTGGAAACTCTTAAAACTTTCATTACTAACAAGGTGAAAATATGGAAGATGAAACAATAGACAATCAGCAGGCAACTGACTTAGAGATTGGATGGTTGGCCGGAATAATCGATGGAGAAGGATACATTGGATTTTCTCGGCAAAACTCGAAAAAAGTTAGGTCCATTAGACCAGACATCCAAGTCGTAAATTGTGACCCTGATGTGATTTTGAAGATAAGGAAAATTTTGAATATTATGGGAATTAATCCATACATAAGAGAGAGGATGCACGACAAGAAGAAATTTAGTAGTAACTATATTCTCCAAATGTCAAGATTTTCACATGTAAAAAAACTTATCGATACAATTGGCCATCTGCTTACTGGAGAAAAACAGAAACGAGCAAAGTTGATGATTGAATTGGTCAATAGCAGAATCATAAAAACAAAACGTGATCGTTATACAGATTACGAACTTTCATTGGTTGACACATATTTTGATAAGATGAAAGGGGTTAAAATCAGGGGAAATACACACAATATCGGGAGCCTCAACGACTACCAAACGGAAGATAGGGCATTGGCTTTATCTAAGGTATAGTCTGATCTGCATAGAGATATGCAGAGGTGGCAGAAATGACCACCCGCCTTCTTTTGAAGGTCTTAAAGTAACAGTTTGGATATTTCGCCCAGGACTGCTATTTTCGCGGCAGCAGAACTCTTAAAACGTGGTATGCCTTATCTCCTTTTGGAGAAATTCGGGCAGTCGAAACCCCTTCCGGGTAACAAAAGCACCACAATCAAATTCAGACGGTATGAACATCTTCCGCTGACTCTATCGCCTTTGATTGAAGGTGTCACCCCTGCATCTCAGAAATTGACGTACACCGACGTAGTGGCAACATTGGAACAGCTTGGAAACATCGTTGGCATCTCTGATGTCATCGCTGATACCCATGAAGATCCTGTCTTCCAGGAAGCCCAGACGCTTATCGGTGAGCAGGCCGCTATGACGATTGAAACTTATCGTTTTAATCATCTGAAGGCCGGCAGTAATGTTTTTTATGCGAACAACGTAGCTGCCAAAACATCAATCGTGACAACTATTACCAGACCGGACCAACGCACAATCGTTCGTTCGTTGGAGCGCCAAAACGCCGGCCATGTGACTTCAATAGTCCGTTCCACTCCGGCCTTTAATACGGAAAATGTTCTGCCCTGTTACGTTGCCCTCTGCCACAGCGATTTAAAATCTAACATCCGCGGGATGGATGGATTTATTGATGTAAAGAACTACGGAACAGTTTCGGGATGGCCGTCCGAAATAGGTGGTGTCGAAGATGTACGTTATCTTACCAGCACTATTTTCCAACCTGAGGCCGATGGTGGCGGGGCAAAAGGAACCATGATTTCCACTTCGGGAACGTTGGCCGACATCTATCCGGTACTCTTTATCGGAAAAGACAGTTATGGTCTCGTCGCCCTGAAGGGTCGTTATGCGATTACGCCGATAGTCATCAATCCTACTCCGAGCAAGTCCGATCAGTTGGGACAGAGAGGTTTTGTGGCGTGGAAGTCTATGCAGACTGCGGTCATCCTAAACGATGCCTGGTTCGCCGTATATTTCTGCACCTGCACTAACTAGGGCGTAACGTATTAATAGTAAAGTAATTTAAACGATAAAATGTAACAGGAGGAAATCATGAGTGACGATATCATTACCAAACAGTTAAAACTGTATCGCGGATTCAACTCCGCTTATGCAAAGACCAGCGCACCGAAAGTTGATCAGCTTAGCGTATTCGACGCTTTCCCTGATGCGGCATCTCGCAGAGCGTTGGCTTCAATAAACAACAGGGTTTTGGGGACGGCACCGGCCGGTTTGCAGGCCGGTACTGCAAGTCTTGCCGGAATTGCCATTAATAGCGCAGTGTCTTACGTTATTGATGGAAAGGTTTACGCCGGAACCGCAAGTACGAATGTTCCCATTCCCACATCTCTGGGGACTCAGGGAACGGGTTCGTTCTGTAAATATCTGATGTCTTACGGCACGGATGGCGTCGTTACCTTTACCAAGGGAAATGAATCAACGGCGGGAATCAATGGCACCTATTATCCGACAGCTGATGGCGGAGAAGCGCCAGGGGCTTTCTTGCCGGATCTTCCGGATAAGAGTTGTCCCATCGGATATTTTGTCGTTACGACAACGACAAGGGCATACACTGCAGGTGTTGGCGCTCCGGCGACAAACAATACCGTTGCGTATAATGATTTGATGTCCATGCCGATTTTGGAAAGTTAATTTTTAATCAACACGTCGGCGGGAAACCCCGCCGACAATCCTTAAATGAGGGAGGAATATCATGGGACCGAATGGTGGCGTTACAATAGGCGGCGATGCAATAAAGCCGATAGAAAAGAAAGAAACAAAAGACGAAAAGTTTGACCCGACAATGTTTACCCATCCGCAGGGACATCCCCGTAAATGGGTTATCCTTCGGGATACGGGGCTTGCCAACGAAAGTAAATTCCCGTATTTCGGATTAAATGGATTCGGGACAAAGATTCAAAAAAATGTTCCGGTAAAATTGCCGATTCCGCTTATTAACGCGATGAAGGGTTGCATCATAACCAAAGTTGAAAAAAGTCAGGAAGAGGGTGGGGAAGACACTATTCGTGATATCCCTCGATTCTCTTTTGATGATGTTCCGGCAGATAAAATACCTGAATTGGAACTTAAACTGAAAGAGCAGGAAGAAGCGGCGAGGATTAAGAAATAGTCATGCTGTTGACGGAATTAATACAAACTCTGCGAGTCGATTTTCTGGATGATGTAGCGGAGCCGTATCTTTGGAGCGATCCGGAGTTGGTTTCTAAAATCATCGAGGCCGAAAAAGAGGCTTGCGAAAGAGCTAATCTTATCATCGACGATTCTACGCCAGAGATATGCCATATCGCCGTACAGCAAGGCGTAATGGGGTATACTCTTGATGATCGTGTTCTTCTGGTCAGACGGGCATCCTTCGGGACTTCTTCCACCAGCACTTATCCTTTAACGCAGACGACGAAAGCTCGTGCCGATGAAACTCATCCAGGATGGAATAACCATACAGGAACTCCCGGAGTTTACATCTGCGAAGAGAATGGATCTATTATTATCGCTCCCGCCGCGGCAGGGACCACAGGTACAGACGGCATAGTAAGCACGGCTGGAACGGCAGGAACAGCATTTTTACAGGTTTCCCGTTATCCTCTTAACCGGATGACGTTAAATTCTACAGCTGGTACGGGAACGGCAGGAAAGGGAATAACCTATCCGGAGATACCGCCAAGCTATCATTATAAAATGCTGCATTGGGCCGCGCATCTGGCTTTCCTGAAGAATGATTCAGAGACTTTTAATGCTGCAAAAGCTGATAAACATGCTGGTCTTTTTGCTCAGTATTTCGGTTTACCGATAGATGCGGCAACAAAACAATTTATGAGAAGTAATAATTTAAACTCTCCACGGATGCGTCCGCGCGAGTTTGGAAGTTAAGGAGGAAATCATGGCTATTGAGGCTGTAAAAAAATTAATGGAAGATTTAAAGAGTGGCGCTTTCGTCGTTGCGGCCGCTACCTATGCTGCTTCAGCCGGAACAACCGGAGTAACGGCTGCGACAAGTGGCACCAGTGGAACCAGTGGTAACGGAACGAGCGGTACGAGCGGCACGAGCGGCGCATAGACATTAAATTAAAAAAGGATCGTGGGGACCATAAATCCCCACGATAAATTATTATGATTTTATCATCGTTATATTTCTGAGGTCGGTATGCTTACGAATTTAGACATGGTTCGGGGAGATACGTTTACTCGAACTATCGAATTTACAGAAAATGGTTCATCCTTGAATATTACAGGGTGGACAGTTTTTTTCACTCTTAAACAAAATTGGCAACTTCCTGATTCAGAAGCATCCCTTCAGAAAATAATCACAAACCATACTGATCCTACGAACGGAAAAACCGTCCTCGAACTTTTACCTGCGGATACCGTTACTCTTAATCCTGGCGAGTTCGATTATGATATTCAGGCATTAACAGATGATAATGAAGTTTTTACACTGTTGCGCGGTAAATTTACAATTGAATATGACGTAACACGAGGAACGGCGGGGATAGCGGGAACTTGATCATGGCGAAGATTCGAGTAAATATTGTCAAGGAACAGGATATTAAGATTGAACTTCACCGGCGAGGAGTGGCTGGAAGCAATGGTACTTCAGGCATTGGGACGGATGGCACGTCCGGATCGAATGGAACGTCTGGAACAAGCGGTACTAGCGTATATCTATGTTGGGGAACAGCGGGGACAATTTCAACCTCTGGTCTCAAACTTGGATCTATTTATATGCAGTTAAAAGAGACATAACAATGACCGAACTACAAACGACTGGTTAAAGGATATTTGCAGTTAGAAAAAACCGTTGAGTGCTTGGAGAGATAAATGAGCTCTGTAACAACAAATTCTTGTACGAATGTAAGCGCGTTTCTTGCGACGCTGAACGCCACGTTGAACACAAAAGACCATGCGCTATATTCTTATGGATTTGTGTGGATGGAAGGAACGTCCGGTGATCCTCGTTATGGAGAATCGGGAGTTTTATCTGACGGATATTATACCGATTTGGGCGAAGGGGAATCTTATTCTTTTCGACCTCGGTTAAAAGAAAATACTGCGTATAGAGTTGCGGCATTAGCCGTTGATGGAACAACCTTTGAGTTCTACTACGGCGAAACTATTGATCTTGTCACGCCAGAATTTGTTCACACCCCATTTACCGGGACGGTAAAAATTGAAAGCGTCGCATGGGAAGGCCTTGTTGTTACTATCGGCGACGGAAAAGAATTTCCCAGCTTATACGAAGCGACCGAATACATCAACGCATTAGGCGTCCCCTGCGTTTATATAGTTTATTCTGATTTTGACAGCGTTGAGGATTCTTATTTTCGTTATGATTCTTACGTTGTGGGTATTGGCTCACCGGAGATAACTATACAGAGTGGATTTAATGGCCGAAGCGGTTTTGAAACATTAGAAAATTTAACAAAATTCTATATGGATAATATTTCCATTGTCGTGGACAGTTCTATTTCCTGGAGCCGCCGTCTCATTGAAGACTGGAACGGCGGATTAATGAAATTCAACAAAGTATATCTTGAAATTCAAAACTCTGGTGGCGAAGCTGACTTGCTTGAGAGTTGCTGTTCTCCCACTCTTGGTATGCAAAATGTTACATTAAATATCGCTAATATCTACTCGGAATCAGATCACCATATTAATATTCCCGCAGGCGTTAATACCGCATCGGTACTTAATGAAATCGCTTATAACGAGCCGTGGACAGCCGTTGGGCTGGATGGGATATCAGTTGATAAGTCCGTAATTGGAACAGGCGGATACGGTTACGACTACGGCACGGAAGGTGCACTTATCAGCATTGAATCAGCACCCTCAACGGGGAAGAAAGTTATGGTGAGGAAATGAAATTCGCAAACGACAAATGGACGGGAACCGACAAAATAAAACATCTGCTTGCAGGCATTTTTATTGCCGTTGTCTTTACGTATATCGGAATTCATTACGGCAATTATTCACGTTTCTGGTACATATTTTTTGCGAACGTAATGGTCACATTCTTTGCCGTCGTAAAAGAATACCACGATGATGAACCCAGCTATAAAGATTTTATTTACACAATAGCAGGCGGAATAATCGGAACGATAATTGGAGCGTTAGTATGACGATATGGTATGCACAAAATAATTCAGCAAATATTAATTCCGCAAATATGTGGAATGATCAGCCTGCGGGTGCTGGTAATTTTCTTACATGGGAAAATCGCGCCGCAGGCGACGTATTCTCAGCAAACGGAAAAACGGCAATAGTAATTAATGTTGACCCCGGAGTTGGCGGAGTATCCGGTTCTGTTACATTATCCACGGCGGCCAATGGCGGAACAGCCGGAGGAATGTTTAGTGTCGCAACGGCCGGTAATCTGACAATTAATGCTCATATTTCGGCGGAAGCATCTTGGGCAATCCAAACATCAGGATCTACCGGAACCCTTACAATTAACGGTAATGTATCAGGCGGATCGAGTGATTATAGTTATGGAATATATCATGTTTCTACCGGAAACTTAATAGTCAACGGCAATGTATCAGGCGGCTCCGGTATGTATAGTTTTGGCGTTTACAATTATTCTACCGGCTCCGTTACAATTAACGGAAATGCAACGGGCGGCAGTAAATCGAACGCTTATGCTATATTAAATAATTCTACCGGGAATGTAACATTATCTCCGACAACGTGTTTAATATTTGGATTGTCAGCTACGCCATACGCCGGAAAGGCGCCTGCGTGGAACCCAACAACGGGCTATATTAAGTTCTATACCGGCGATTCATTCGGCCAATCAGCAAATACAATATTTTCCAAGAAAAAACTTTTAATTAATCCCGGTTCCAATGGAGGGTACGGCTCATGAGATTTCAGAGAATGAGGGGCGAGCAATCGGTTATTGTTCCCATTAAAATTATGGATAGTTCTTCGGTTCTGGGTGCCTTTCTGACCACACTGACCTATCAGTCTGTCAATCTTGTTATTGCATGGAAAAGGGAATTTGACGCGACATGGACAACTTACAAACAGGCCGACGGTAATATTGAAGATATTGCTACAATCGGGACTTTTGTTAATCCCTCCACATCAAGCAAGATACGTTTTAAGCATTCGGCGCGTGGCAGCTATGAAATTCAATTCCACAACAGCAGTGCGGCTTTCAGCGCAAATGATTTATCAAAATATATCGAAATCGAAGTATATGAAGAAACTACAAGTGCGTTGAATATTGGGCCGAATCCCACATTGATTCCTCTCGTACCATACAACCCGCAAGACGGAGTCAGAATGGGGCTTACCGCCCTTCCGAATGCCATTCCCGCCGCGAATGGTGGATTACCGACAACGGACGGCACCAAGATAAATCAGACGACCGTTCTTGATACGACTCAATCCAACTATGCGCCCGCCAAAGCTGGCGACAAAATGGATTTGAAGGACGCTCCGAACAATACGGCTCTTATCGCTCTGGCGGCAGTAGTCGAAGCGGCGATAATTAGCGAGGTCGACGGCGAACAGGTTTTAAAGGCCATCACAGATAAGATAGCATCGGTCAATCCGACGCTCGGCGAACTGTCTCTTGCGGCTATTGCTTCGGCAGTCGCAACGGCATTGCTTGTCACTCCGGCCAATAAGATCAACAGCGATTCCAGCAACGCAGTGAAGATTCAGAAAATGGGAGTCACCCTTGATGCTGACGATGTGACTGGCAATCTCCCCGCACAGGTAAAAGCAGAGGACAACATTGATTTCGGCGCGTTAAAGAAAGCGAGTATTAAGACTGCCGCTCAGGACGGACTGGCGACAAAGGACGATATTCAGAGCGGACTTTCAACTTTTGATCCCGCAACCGACACAGTGGCGCGAGTAACGCTTACCGATACTGTTACAAACCTGACCAATGCACCGGATGTATCAGGCTTGGCGACATCGGCCGGATTGACCGCAGCAAAAGAAGAAATAGAATCAAAGTTCCCGAATGTTCAAGTATTGACTGATGCAGGTTGGAAAAAAATATCAGGGTAAGGAGTGGATAAATGGAATCATCTATAATTCATATTTTAATTACAGCAGTCGCTATTCCATTATGTTTTGTAGTTCTTAATCGAGTAACTAATAAAAATGATGAATTAAAAAAGAAATCTGAAGAAGATTGGCGTACCGAAGTCAAAGAAAAGTTTGATGGCATCAGTAAAAAAATAACATCTTTTTGTAGCGAAAACCATGTTGAACATAATGAACTATATGAGGCAAGAAACCTTCACGCTGATAGGATAAGGGCAATAGAGACAATACATCACATAAAAGGATGCGATGAGAGGATAGAAAAATAAATTATTAAAAGGTGAGTTATGAATACAAAAAATCGTAAAGCATTCCTTGACATGATTGCGTGGAGCGAGGGAACATCAACTATTCCTGAATCAGACAATGGGTACAATGTTCTGGTTGGTGGAAAACTGTTCTTTACCTACAATGACCACCCGCGCCAGTTGGTTGTGATTAATTCTAAACTAAAATCCACGGCAGCAGGACGGTATCAACTTCTTTCCCGTTATTATGATTATTACAAAAAACTACTCAAGCTCGATGACTTCTCCGCGCCCTCGCAGGATGCCATTGCCATTCAGCAGATAAAAGAATGCAGGGCGCTCGATGATGTGGATGCCGGGAACTTTGAACGTGCCGTGAAAAAATGCAGTAATATATGGGCAAGCTTCCCCGGGAATAATTACGGGCAACATCAACAGAAAATATCAGCTTTGCTTGCAGTTTATACTGAAGCTGGTGGAGAGGTGGTGTAATTATGAAACAGAAAATAATCATAGGATTTTATATTTTTGTTGCCGTTGTTATTTCATCTGCCGCTATTTTTGCAGGAGTAAAAGTTTACAACTGGTATTCTGGAATTAAAGCCGTTGTGCCTTCGGCTGTTTTTGCTCCGGCTAAAGAAAACAAGAAAGCTGCTAAAGTAACAAAAGAAAAGATAAAAGCGGAAGTGCCGATTGAGGTTTTTAATAAAGAAGAAATTGCAAAACAACTGAAAATATCCGACCCTGATAAATCGAATCCTAATATCCAATTTACAGATGCAAGGACAATCCCTCCATCAGAACAGGAAACATCAGTCACGGCTAAGTGGGATAAAGAGAAGGGAACTATAACAATCGATTCTCGACAAGAACCTTTATCTTTTTATGAATTTAGTAACAAATGGATAGTATACGCAGACCTTGCCTACACAACAAATAAAGAAATGGAGGTCGCCGGTGGAATATCTTGGCAGTGCTTACGGGTTCTTAAGATAAAGACTGAATTATATGCAGAGGCCCGTGCAGATTTTACTAACATTCAAACTGGTGACAGAAATAATGTAATGGGATTAGTTGGCATAAGATTTTCTAAACCAATTTTTCAAAAGGATTGATTATGAGACTTTTTAAATGTTTAAAAAAGAAAAATGCGACAGTTGAAAAACTGGATAAAATAATTTGTATGTTAGAAGACATACAGAGAAAGGAGGAACAAATTATGTCTGAATTATCATTGTTACAAGAACAGGTTGCGGCAAGTATTACGGTTGAAAAATCTGCTATTGAACTCATTAATGGCATAGCCGCTAAAATTACCGCAGCTGGAACCGATGCAGTCGCCTTGGCCGCATTGACGGAAGAATTGAAGGCTTCAGCAGCGACATTAGCCACTGCTGTAACGGCGAATACCTAACATTTTACAGAAGGGATAGAGGGGATACCCCTCTATCCCTTCCAAGTTTAACTAAGGAGCTTAAAAATGATTAATTTAGTTATTGGTTTAGTAATTGGTTTAGTAATTGGCGCGGTAGGTGGATATTTTATCCGTAAGAATAACACAGAAAAAGTTGATGCCGTAATGACTACAGCGGAGGCAAAAGTAAAAGAAATTGCAAATAAGGTGAAATAATGGATGAACAAAGTCCGGTTGGCTATTTAACTGACAATGAAGGAAATCCTTCGACCATGCGGGTGATGTCATGGTGTAGTTTTGTATTATCAGCGGTTACAGGAATTTTACTGATAGTCAGGCCACCCGCAGATTCATTTACGGGGTTGTACGTATTCACGGCTTTTCTGGTCGGCGGGTTTGTTCCAAAGGCAATTCAAAAGTTTGCAGAGCAACCTTTGAGCATGAAAAAATGAACCTGATTAAGAAATTAAAAGACTGGTTAAAAAGTAAGCCTGATGACGACTATATCGTTCAGGAAGCACCGGATACTGACAGGGATACAGCCAGGAAAATGGAAACAGAAGCGGAGAGAAAAACGACTAAGGTAAATTTATTCAAATGGAAATTCTAACAAATGAGTATACCGGAAATACCGGATAACTCATTTGTTAAAAAAACCGCCCGGGGATAGGGATCTGTTTAGCGACCGATTCCGAAAAGATAGAACCCTCACTATCATCCCCGGGCTTAATCTGAGGGAATAACTCAAGAGGGAGAGAAGGACTTATGTATAAGAAAATAAATTTTCATGCGACATTTAATGAACAGACAGGATACGGCATCCATGCAACTCAACTCGTTCGTGAGCTGGAGAAACTTATTCCTGTGGGCAAGAATACCACTGATGGTGATTTTAATATAACTCTTGCTGATGTAGTGTCTGCTCAACACATTAAAATTCGCAGGCCTTTTCCTTCAATTTTATATTCTGTCTGGGAATCAACTCAGAAACCACAAGGATTTTTAGATATCCTTAAACTTTATGACCAACTCTGGCATCCAAGTGAATGGGAACGCCAGTGTTCTATAGACGATGGAATTAATCCTGACTTCATCAAAACAGTTCCGGAGGGAGTTGATCCGAATATATTTAAACCGGTACTTTTAGAAAAAGATTTACATTTTAATTTTCTCATTGTCGGCAAATGGGAACACCGGAAAGCCACGAAAGAGATGATAAAATTCTGGTTAGAAGTCTTTGAAGGCATCGAAAAAGTACGTCTGTATGTTGCCTCCGACAATCCATTTCCTGTGGATAAATACCGAACAACCGAGGAACGACTTTCTGGATATGGTTTGGATGACGCCAGAATTAAAGTAGTACATTTTCAGGATAAAAAAGAACACGTGGAGACACTGCAAAGATCCCATGTCTTTCTATCTTGCTCCCGCGCTGAAGGATGGAATCTTCCCTTAATCGAAGCCATGGCCTGCGGCATTCCCGCGGTGGCATTGAAATGGTCAGGTTCTACGGAATTCGCTGGAGACGCTTTATTGGTTGAAGTAAAAGAATTTAAAAAGCCTGAGCACGTTTACGGGATGCCCGATTGCCCAGGCCTCTGGGCTGAACCTGATTTCGAGCATTTCAAGAAGGTCATAAAAGACTCATATGATAACTGGACTGTTCATCGGGCAAAGGCGCTCGACACTGCCGGATTTATCCGCGAAATATTTTCATGGGAAATGGCGGCTCAAAGAGTAATGATGCTTTTGGGCGAAATTGAAAAAATAAAAGTGAATATAGAAGTAAAAAATGAAGAAAAGAAAAATCAAATATTCGTGATCGGGTGCTGGCCGAACTCTGAAGATAAAATGAACACACTGGTTGAGACAATCAATCAGGTAAAAGCTGAAGGGTATCCGGTGTTAATTACATCGCACTATCCTCTTCCGCCGTCTATTATTGAACTGGCCGATTACTATATTTACGATAAAAGAAATGAACTCTCGGGAGATTGGCGCGCAACTTATACACGTAAAAAAGATGGGAAAATAGAATCAGCGAAAGCGACAATCCCTTACCACGCCGTTGCCGTTCTTCATGCGATAAGAAACGCTATTGATTTCTGCTGCGGGAAGTTTGATGTCATGCACTATATGGAATATGATATCGAGTTCGATGTTAAAGAATATGCCTCCCTTTGGAAAAATAAGCCAAAAGAAAAACGGTTGTTGGCTATTTCTTATGAGAAAGAAAGCGGAGTTCCGGCCATTCAATCATGCCTTTTCAGTGGAGATATGAGATGGCTTAGTCTTTATTTTCCGATAGTCAAAACGTGGGAAGAATACCTTTCTCGATACGGAGAAGGTTATTATGTTCTTGAGCACTGGTTAGTCAAATATTTCGAAGAAAATAAAGTAACCGATAATGTTGCCATGGTTGATTACCCTATCGCGAATCGCTACGATCAGGTTGACCGTGAAATATGGCCGGATGATATTTTTAATCTTAATTACCAGAACGGTCCAGTTATTAACATCAGCGGATTATCACGCCGGGAATATGATGTGAGTTTCGAAAATGACAAAGATGGCGTGCAGTATCAGGTTCCTGTTAAAGTTGGTACGTGGGCTTCTCCGAACACGAAGTTCTTCAGGAATTGGCATATAAAAGCAATGCTCAATGGCGAGTTGAAGTTTGAGAATAAACTCAATCTGGAGGGGAAGAGAGTTATTATTGCCATGGGAAGCAAGGCACTGGGAGATACTATTGCGTGGATTCCTTATTTTGAAGAGTTCCGGAAGAAACATAATTGCCATGTGATTGCCTCGGGATATTGGAATGACCTGTTTAATTACCCTGAGATTGAATGGACGAAGCCAGGCAATGCACACCCCGATATTTATGCCGTTTATGAGGTTGGGTGCTTTGATGGGGACAAGTTTAAAAATCCTCGTGATTGGCGCTCTGTTCGGATGCAGGAGATAGCCACTGACATTCTCGGATTGGAATATAAAGAGATTCGTCCGCAGATGAAACAAGGGTTAGCTTTCCATTATGACAAACCTCATGTATGTTTCTCTGAGTTCTCCACGATGAAAGCGAAACTATGGAATCGTGAAGGCGGATGGCAGGCGGTTGTCGATTATCTTAATGATATGGGTTATAAGGTTGTTTCAATCAGTAAAGAGCCGACACAACTAAAGAATGTTGTCGCTCGTAATAATAAGTCGATTGAAGAAACGATTGCCACGTTGCGCGGTGCCGATTTCCATCTTGGTCTAGGTTCCGGCCCTTCATGGTTGGCGTGGGCCTTAAATATTCCGGTGGTAATGATCAGCGGATTTTCATTACCAACATGTGAGTTCGATAATCCGTACCGGATATATTCACCGAACGGTTGCGGCGGATGCTTTAATGACACCACGTTGAAATTCGACCGCGGGTGGGAGTGGTGTCCGAAGAAAAATGAATATTCCTGCACTCGGGAAATTTCACCCGAAATGGTAATTGAAAAAATTGAGGACTTGATAACGAGTCCAAAGGAGTAATAATGCCGGTTAAAATAACATCATTAGGGCATGGAAAATTTAAAGTGGCAACGCCAAACGGGGTCCATGCGAAAAGCACTACTTGGGCAAAAGCCGAAGCTCAAAAGAAAATTATAGATGCCGCTGACCATGGCCATCCGTTCACCGGGAAGAAACATGGTTTTGGCGTGGGTAAAAGGAAAAAGTAATGGCCGATGCAATTGCTAGTCTGGGATATTTCTCAGGCATTAATAACGTCGATGACCATATCAGATTGGCTCCTCTGCCTGTCAAGGTTGGCGCTGGTGGGTATAAGGCGGCTTATCCCCTGACTCGGGCAAGGAATGTCGATATAGACAACACCTACGCCATTTCCAGTAGGGATGGGAGTGAATTGCTTATCCCTGGGAAAGACGTTCATAGCGCATGGAACGATGGCACGTTTACGGACGGAATATGCCTGTTTGTTGATGGTACGAGTCTATTCCTCTGGAACTTTGATTTTACGGTTACAGAACTTCTTTCCGGATTGACTAATACGGCGCGCATGTCTTACGCCAGCGTTAATGACCGTGTTTATATGACGAACGGGACATATATCGGATATTACAGTAAACTGGAGATGCACTCGCTGAGAAATCCGAATATGAAATTTAAGGTTCCTCTCCCCTCCGGTCAATTAATTGCGTATTTTAAAGGACATTTTTTAGTTGCTCAAGGGCCAGTTGTCTACATTGCCGATGCGTTATGCGACCATTACGATATGCGTACAGGGTTTGTTGTGTTTGAAAAAGATGTTACAATGCTTAGGCCGGTAGAGAATGGGATATATGCCACAGCGGGGAATACATATTATCTATATGTAAAAAAAGACTTTGCCGATGATCCTGATGATTTTAAAAAAGAATTTGTTTTATCTTCTGAAGTTGTCCCCGGCTCAGATGTTTTAATAGACGGGAAGTATGTTGGTGATGGAATTGAAGGTTTTGTAGCAATATGGACAACTTTCGAAGGAGTTTGCGTTGGTGATAATAAGGGCGTCGCAAGTATGGTGACAGTTGGCCGGTATCGATTACGGCATAAAAAGGCAATTGCGGCGGCGACAATACGAAATCAAAATGGTCAGGTTCATTATCTGGCAACATTGGAATAAGGAGGAAGGTTATGGCTATAAGATTATCGACAGGAATGCGTAATGGTCTGGTCGGGACTCAGGGAATCAAGGAAATGTTTCAGGGCGGTTTTATCGGTATCTTTTCTGGCGCGCAACCGGCTGACCCTAATCAGGCAGAAACAGGAAGTCTACTGGCAGTCGTTTCCAGTTCATCAGGTACAAACGGAATAGGGTTCGGTACCGAAGGGTCCGGCGCGTTGCCTAAAGACTCCGGTATATGGTCTGGAATAGTCGGCACTGCCGGTGTAGCTGGCTGGTTTCGCCTTTATTCGGCGGATAAACCGATGGGTTCAAACGGAACTGCCTGCCGCATGGATGGAAATGTTGGCGTGTCCGGAGCTGATTTAGCGATGGCGAATACGAATCTGGAATTGGGTGCGACTGTAACTCTTGATTCCGCAACATTCACCGAACCGGCATCATAAGGGAGGATTTTTATCATGGCTTTAAAGGTTTCTACAGGGTTAAGAAACGCTCTTTTGAATGGTACAACCGGATTTAAACAGATAATGGGCAATGGTGTTATGGACATCTATTCCGGTTCTCAACCATCAAACGCCGATGCTGTGGAAAACGGTGTATTGCTTGTCCGCATATCTCTAAACAGTGCAACCTGCGGTTCTGGTGGAACAGGTGGCGGAACGGGAGGAACTGACGGGATAAATTTTGGTACTTCCGTGGCGGGGGTTATTCCTAAAGACGGGAATACGTGGTCTGGAAATGTTATCGTAAGCGGTACGGCAGGTTGGTTCCGGTTCTACGATCAGAATATTACTCAGGGAGCCAATGGCACTGCTGTCAGGATGGATGGTGTTTGCGCATTACTCGGCGGGGATTTGAATCTGGCTAATCTGGGTATGGCATCAACATCGGTAATTACGATTGACTCGTTCGAAGTAACAATGCCAGCTTATTAAAAGGGGATTTTAGTGGCGAATACTTTCTTTACTCAAAAGATATACCTGCAATCGGGATATACCAAAATAAAGTTTTGGATTGCCGGTAATGGAGTTTCTGCTTTTACGGTATCATCTGCTGTTCTCACTCAAGGCACGAAAAGCGTTGCTGTAAAATGCCTTAGCAAAACTTCCTTTTCTGTTCCTGCATCGGGGCGGTGGACAGACCTCGTAAGTCTTTCTGGCTTTACAACTCCAGGAGAAGTATCTTTTACTGTTCAAACGTGGCAAGAAATTTCTGTTGTTGATATGAACAGTAGCAATACAACTATTGATGATGAAGTTGTTTTTGATTCAAGTGGTGTTGTTAGTAAAGTAAGTGTAGATACTAATGTTGTAGTTGGAGAAATTCTTTTTGATCTAGAGTTTGAAGGAACTTTTGCAGATTCTGTGAATGGACTAACTCCTACGCAGGAACAAAATGTTGAACTCGAAGCGAGTACAAGAATATTTGGAAACGGATGCCTAAAGATAGTAGGTTCTGCTGATTACAGTATTTTACAGTATACGGCAACAGATGATTTAAAAGCAAAAATGGCATCTAATGGTTGGACAATATCTGGTTTCAGCGGAGTAAATGGAATTAGTAATCACAGCGCTGTAGCGTACGAAAAAGTTTCAGGCGGATATAATATATACGCATTTAATAATGGAGTATTAGACCAAACTTACTTTATCGCAGACAGCGTAGTAAATGATTATATTTTATTAAGTTTGACACTAATCGATATTGTTGTGGGAGAAGGATTTGATTTTTACGTAGATAGTTATCAGATTATTTCTGGGGCATTATGGACTGCTGACTTTACTCCACCCACTGCACCTCTTACAGCTGAATCAATAGTAGCAATCACTACAAAAGAAACCAACGGAAGTATTCTTTCTGTTACTTCAGATGGAACTATAACCTTTTCTGGAAATCCTTCAAACGGCGATACTCTTGTTTTAACGCTTGGAGGAAAAACCTACACGTTCACTTATGTAAGTGTCCCCACCGGAGCCAGTGATGAAATAGTTATCGGTTCGACTCTGGACATTACTATTGCGAATACCGTCAGCGCAATAAACGCCATTGATGGAGCTTTATTTTATGCCTCCGCCAGCGATAATATTATTACAATAACTGCATACAGTGACGATGACTTTTTGATAAGCACAACATCGTCTTCCATTACACTCGGCTCAATTACAAAAACAATTACGGGAGAAGGGAACGGAACCCTTGCGCCCTTAGAAGTCTCTGGTGTGGCTAAAGACCATGCTCTTTTCGGTGGTAATTACGGACTCGCTTATTTACCTAAATTATCTGCGACCGGAAATGCTACCGCCAGCGGAAATAACGGCAGCGTTATGCTTGGCGCTATGACGGCTTATGGTGTATCTAAGAATTATGTCGCACAGGCAAATTCTTCTTCAACCGATGCAGAAATAATTGCGCTTCTTGACTTGAACGATGCGTGGATATTATGGCTTATTTCTTTGATATTCGCAGGTGGTTCAAATGATGACATTGCCATAGAAATAACACGTTGGGTTGCCGATAATATTACTTATCATTCTGATAATCCTAATTCCGATACGTGGAACGATGCAAAAAGGACGCTCAACGACGGATACGGGGACTGTGAAGATGGCGCTATTCTAATTGCTTCATTGCTTTTAAATATGGGTGTCCTTGCAAGCAATGTTCGCGTTTATTTTGGAACAACAAATGGCATAGGACACGCGTGGGCAATGTACCGGCGTTCTTCTGATAATCAATGGATTACTCTGGATTGGACTTCCGGTTCCGCGTATTGGGATGCTATTAATTCAGTAAACGAGTTGACGGCTCTTTATCCTTCGATATTGAATATTGTAGAAAATAATCTGGATACCACAGACTTCGCTTACGGTTCTGCTTATGAGTACCTTACATCAACATCAGTTGTTACGACTTCAACTGAATTAGCATATGCAGAATCTTTGTATGAACCGACGTTTGCTGCTGAGTTGGTGGCAATTCTTCCGTTAATCGGATTCAGTGCGCATACAGGTTCTCTTCTCGATGTGTCTCTGCCTCTTATTGATTTCTCCGCACACGCGTATACTGACGTTATCGGGAAATTAAAAGCATATCTGCCCAGAATCAATTTTACCGGACGACTTATTCAGGGGATAAACGGTTCGTTAAATGTACGAATTCCACGAATAACATTCTCAGGAAACATCATCGTTTCCCGGGTATCTTCTTTATCCGCAACTCTTCCGGTAGTAGAATTTATAGCGCATGGAGTTGTCGGAAAAAGATGTTCTTTAGATGTGATTCTGCCGACTCTTGCTTTTCGCGCACACGCGTATTGGACTGGATATAATTCCCTCGATGTAAATATTCCGTTGGTAGAGTTTCATGCTCACGCAAAGGGAAATGTCCTCGGTATTTGTTTTAATACAAAGAACTCCGCGATCACTGAATATGATCATTACGATTATAACAGTTTATTTACTACTCCAGACGGGAAAACATACGGGGCAAAGAGTGACGGGATTTATCTGTTATCTGGCGATACCGATAACGGTACGTCGATTCCATGGAGAATTAAAACGGGGAAATTTGACCTTGAAGATTCTTTCTTAAAGAAGGCGCGATATGTCTGGTTATCTTACCGTCCTTCCGGCGATCTTGTTCTAATCGTGGATGATGGAAGCAAAGAGTACGAGTACCCCGTAGAGTCATTCCAACAAATTGACAACGCTGTTCGTGTCAAGATTGGCAAGGGTATCAGGAACAGGTATATTCAATTGGAATTGAAAAACACTTCCGACGAAAAGATGTTTCTCGATCACATAAGATTATTTGCCGAACCGATTAAGGAGCACAAGCGATAATGGCCGAACGATGGACTGACAGGAAAAGAGGTTTTACTGGAGATATCCCATCCGGTTCCAATGAACTATCTTTTAAGAATTATCTCAAGGCTTCTCTCGGTGGGACGTTTATTTCAAAAATGTCTCAAACTGAGATTGACGGGTCTGTTGCTATAATTAAAAGTTTCGGAATGTACGAAAAGATAATTTACAAAGAACTTGATGTGCAAAATCTTATCGACCCTGTTGCTGTCTATGTCGGCCCTAACAGTGATTTTTCCGATTATTCTTTTGATGAAATTAATCTGGGCTGTAAAAAATATTGGAAAACTACTCCGCAGAAGGTATTGGATTTTACCAATAAATTATTACTTGTTCTTCCATGTCCCAAAAGAATATTCACCGTAGATGAGTTGGCAATGGTAAAGAAATTCATGACTATTCCTGAAGGAATGACAACAAGTTCACGCAGACTGGTTATTTTCTCAGGCAATGATTCCTCTATTGCTAATCAGATATTGACTCAGCTTAATTCAAAGATGGAGTTCATTGATTATTATCCCGCTGTCGACGAAGGGACGTATAATCTTTCCGGTTATATTCCCTGGGGAACAAACGGAACTTCAGGAACGGCGTGGAATGGCGATGACGGCAGAAAAACATTATTCTGGTTGCCGGCAATGATAAAGAGTTTTATCGGGATAAAGAAAGAATATTGGAATACGGCTCTCGTTAAGGATTTAGCAGGATATGGTTTGGCATATGATAAGATAACGACATTAATGCCCGGGTATTTAGCAATAGCACAGGGGTCTATCCCTGATTCATGGAGGACAGCCTACGGACCGTATGTCTATAATGTCAACCTTAAAACAAATGATGTCCCGTTCGATTCTATATTCTGGGGAACTGACATCACGCCTTATCCGCCAGCGTACATTGATTTTAATTATGGGACGGCGGGAACTTACGGTACAACTGGTGCAGAAAAAAAACAGCAATTATTAGATTGGATAGATACGAACGCCGCGCAGATGCCGTTATATTATGCTTTATCTCCTGATTTTACAATAGGGAAAGGTACAAATGCTGTTGGCCAACATAATAATTTTGCCGAAACAAATACTGCAAATAGCGGCTCCAGCGGAACAAACGGCCATGGCGCAAAACAGGTTTGGCTCGGGTGCATCTGCGCTTATGCTGATAGTGAAAGAATTATTCTTGCCGGATTTAAACCGAATTGGTTGACGAAACTGTTTGCCGTAAACTACAATTATGTGAAAACTTATTATTCAACAATTTTCTTTTCAAAATGGCTTATTTATGGCAAACTTGTTTTGGCTCCGGATATGTTTAATACAGATGGTAAATTTATTATGTCTCCGCCGTATCTATACAGCACAGAGTTCTGGTCTTTTGGCGGAGCGTTACCGATACAGCAATAGGAGAATGTTATGGCTTATACACAGGATTTAGTTTCAGATAATCTGGCAATGTTAAAAGAATTTGCAACGGCTTCTTTTGAAGAAGCGCAGAATTACCTTACGGAATTAAATGACTATGTTGTGGCGACAATTGAAACAACCCCGCCAACTATAGTAATAGATAAAATTGACAGTATAACAATCGATGCAGGAGTTGCGGCGGCGATGCCTGTATTAGAAGGAGAAACATATCCTGATATGCCACAGGAGCCGACAACTTCCGATTATGCGTTCCCTACGGCTCCCGTTTACTCTTTACCTGATGTCCCGACATTAAAAAATATTGTTCTTCCTGATTTCATCGATATGAGTATTGCGGCACCGACTTCTTCTCTTCCTGTAATGAACTTTGATGTCCCGGTTCTCGGGCAAATATTAGATGGCGGATTGACCCCTGAAGATGCTCTTATCTCGGCGGCGAAGGATAAATTATTAAGAAATATTCTACTCGGCGGAACAATGATCAATCCACAGGTTGAAGCCGATTTATGGAATCGCGATCTTGAAAGAAACGAGCAGGCATTGCAGGACCAGATTGATAAACTAGCAAATCAATGGGCAAAACTGGAATGGACTCTTCCCAATGGTGTCCTTGCCGGAGCTCTTGCCGCAGTGAATAATGAGTACATGAATAAACGTCTTGACCGGTCCCGGGAGATTGCTGTTAAACAGGCGGAACTCGAACAGGTTGGATTATTTAAATCGCTGGAAATTGCCAATGCCCTCGAAGGGTTGCTGATTGCTAATCAGAATGATTACGCAAAGAGGGTTTTTGAGACTTCAAAGGCTACTGTAGATGTAACCATTGAATTATTTAAGGCGCGAATAACACGTTACAACACTCTGCTCGAAGCTTTCAAAGCCGATATGGAGAGATACAAGATTGCCATTGAAGCTGAGTTGGGACGCGTTGAAGTTTACAAAGCAAAAATGCAGGGCGCTCAGATTCTTGCTGGCATAAATGAACTTGATGTAAAAATATATACTGAACGTATTGCCGCCTGTGCTCAGTTGGTCGATCTTTATAAATCAGGAATACAGGCTACTGCAACAATGTACGAGGCGGAGAAAACAAAGATTGAAGGGTATAAGGCAAGGGTGGACGCTTACTCTTCAAAGATAGATGCAATTACAAAGAAATATATGCTCAGTGTCGAAGAATTCAAGGCTTATGTCCAGGCGTATACGGCTTCTGCGGATGTTCAAACAAAATTGGCCGATTTGAACTTAAAAGGTCAGGTGGCTACTGTTGATGCGACAATTAAGGAATGGGAAACTCAATTGAAATTAATTCAGGAAAATGTTACTTTAAGGTTGGAAGCGTTAAAGACTGTTGCTCAAACATCATCAAATATGGTCGCCGGAGCTTTATCCGCAATGCACATTGCTCTGGGCCAGTCATTGAGCGATAGTACGCAAACTGTTCACAGTTATCAGTATTAGGAGGTTATTTATGGCTATAGATGATACAATATTAAACAATGCGAATAATCCTCCGGTCGGTCTGCCACCGGAATTGAAGGGTCTTATTGATAAGGTTTTGGGATATGCATCTTCGCCCATCGCTGGCGCGCGCGGAATGACTGCTCATCAGGGTTCTGCCCTAACCGGAGTGGCTAATATTGCTGGAGGTGTCTATGGTCATCAACTCGGTTCTCAGGAAGCCGGAATGTCGAATCTCCTGAGTATGCGTGGGCAGGATATTCAGGAGAAGGATGCAGCAAATACGTTGGATTGGGCCAAGAAATCAAATCCCCTTATTTACGGAGACGAAGCATCAAAAATAGCAAATGCAAATGCAAATGCAGGTGGGAAGGGTGTAGGTACTAGTAATAACTCATCATCTTCAAAACTTGATTGGGGTGGGTCATTGGGGGAAAACCACCTAGATTATCTCAAAAAATATGGTCTAAATTTAGGAGGATAATAAAATGCCAAATTTTATGGATTTTTTAAACATGATGCGAGATAAAGGCGTTGGGAGTACACCTCCTCCGAAAGAAAATCCGACATTATGGAATACTATCGTTCCCAAAGTTGCAACAACTTTGGGAGTTGGGGGGGCGTCTTTATTAAGACTTCCTGAAATTGCGGCTAATTTTTTGAGACCACCCGAAGACATGCCTTTTGGGAAACCACATTATCCAATGCGTGATTTACTTGATGAAAACATGAAAGCCTTTATAGGCGCTTGGGGTTTGGATAAGGGTGGTGGCGTACCTCCAAATACAGCAGTATCCGAAGCAAAAACCCCGAACTCTCCTGTGCCAACGGCAAAAATAGAAGGCGGAAGCAGAGAAGGTGGACAAAAGTTTTCCGGAGATATTTACGATGCTTTGCAAATGATGAGTGATAAGAATTTCAAGCAATTTGTTGATGACCACAAAACGGATATTCCGGGCATTGGATACGTTGAAGGAGGAAAGGGTAAAAACGGATTTCAAAGAGTTATCGAAAGACCAGAAAAAGGTGAAGATGGTGGCGGAGGTGGAAATATGAATCTTCCTGCGATGTCTGTTTCTTCATTGGCAACTCTGATTCATTCCCTTGCCGATAAAAGCAAAGGAGTTGCAGCACAGGAACAGAATCAGGTTTATCGAGAAGGTCTTCTTGCCGATAAACAGGAAAGAACAAAGATTGCTAAAGAAGCTGAAAATCAGAAAAAGGTCGTGGATTGGGAAAACCGTTTTGGGAAATCTATAGATCCGATGACAGGGGCTCCTTCTTTTAATCAGAACGCTGCCGTAGTAGGCTCGTTAATCGATAATATCCCTATTCCAGAACAGTATCAAGGTCTGGCAGAAAAGCATCGTAAATCTATGCAATCTTTTGCGGAAGACTATCAAAAAGCTAATCCGAAGAGAGACTTGACAAAACAAAAAGAGAAAGATCAGATGTGGTCAATTTACCAAAGCATGTTTAAATAGAGGGAATAATGTTTGGAATTGGCGATGATAAGCCTGTAAATCCATGGGAAAATAAGAAAAGTTTCTTCGGCGGAGAGGAAGAACCGGTTAATCCATGGGCTCCTCCTCCAGAGGTCGGTGTTGTTCATGGTATTGGCCGTGGATTTGTTCGCGGTATGCGTCAAGGTGTCGGAGCTATTGGCGGTGCGATGCAGGCAGTATCCCCGGAAGAAAGTACCGTAAGTGATATAGGGAAGAAGATAGAAGAGTTTGGGGCCGCTGGAGATGTCCCTCAAGAGAGTAAGGGATTTTGGGAAAAAGGCGCTGAAATGGGTGGAATGATGGCTCCGTTAATCGCCGCCACTGTTCTTGCTCCCGAGGCTGCGGCTATTCCTATCAGTGCCGGATTCGCATCATTATTTGGTCTTCAGCAGATGCACGAAACAGAAAAAGCAATGAAAGAAGCTGGTCTTGAGCCGGGCATGGCTCCTATGGTATCCGGTGGCGCTACGGCCCTGGCCATGGTTGCCGCTCCTGCCATGATCGGAAGATTCCTCACTAAACCCATTTCTAGTTTAATCTCTAAAGATGTCATGCAGCAGACTGTTGGTGGCATGGTTAAGCCTTCGGCTATGGACCTGATTAAGAAGGCCGCATTGACCGGTCTCGCTACTGAGGGCATATTTCTTGCCCAAACGGGTGCAGTAAGCGGAGTTGAGAAAGCATACGGTTTGCCGCATGACATTCCCGCCGAACTGTGGGAGACTGCCAAAGGTGCCGCGGCAATGTCACTGATGGGCGGAGTTGTCGGATATCCGGTTAAGAGACTTCTTGATAATGTCCACATGGCGAATATCTCAAAGCCTTTAGATGTGTCAAAAATCCCACAGGAACAGCAACCTGAATACATTAAAGCGCATAATACAACGAGATCGGCATACGCCGAGGTTGTCGGGCGGATGTTAGACCATGGAGACCAACCGGAATTGGCGAAAGCATGGAGAGAATACGCTCAGGATAAAATAAACAATAACGAACCTATCGATATGAATATGCCTTTGGATCAGATATCCTTAGGCGCTCAAGCATTGCAGGATAAAGTTGCCCGGGATATGGGATTAAATAAAGAACTTGACCCCCAGACTGTTCAAAACAATGAAACGGAACTGGCAAAAGATGAAACGATTGCCCGGGAAGAAGAGACGCCTCTTTCAAATCTGGAGAATTTAGCTCCAAAAGAGTCCGTAAACGCTCAGGAACAGGTTCCGGCACAAGTGGCTACCCCTCAGGGGAACGTCGCTCCTGCGGCAGCAGAACAAGAAGCACGTCCAGAATTGAAGCCGGAGGATGTCGATAAGATAAAATTCAGCCTTCAAACTAAGGCAAAGTACCAGAAATCGGATATCCTTGCTGGTGTCGATAAGATTGTTGCTGAAAATCCCACGGCCACCGACAGGGAAATAAACAATGAATTTATCAAACGGCAGTCTTTGCTCGATGGCGCGCGTAAAATACTTACCGGAAAAGGCTTTGGTCATAAGAAAGCCGATATTGAGGAATCACTGAGGGATTTTGTTTATGATCATCCGGATATGTCCACTGAAGATATCGTGAAAGAGTTCGACACTCAGCAGCAGGCGGCGATGGCCAAAGCCGAGGAATCAAAAAAAGCCGAAGAAGAAAAGAAAAACGCTTTGTCCGAGGATCAACAGGCAATCTTTAACGATGCGAAGTCCGGATTAACACTTCTGGGATTTAAAGAAGTTCCAGACGAAACTATAAAAAAGAGTATCCGTTTAAATCCGGATCTTCCTGCGAATGAGATATTAAAGAGAATCGTGCAGGCGCAACCGGATAAGTCTGCCAAAATGAAAGTACCGAAAGAGGAAGCGAAAGGTCCTGAAGCGAAGCCAGGCACTGATGCGGCCTATATTGAAACTCCTGAGGGGCATCATACTTTGCGCGATATGCAGGAACACCTTCGAGAAAACTCTGCTGGTGAAAAGATTACTGAAAGCGACTCAGGCGTCGGAGTGACATCAACCGGAGAAAGATTTACGACCTATGAACCGTGGGTTGGTAAAATTTCCAAAAAATATGGTGGTATAAGTGCCGCAAAAATAGACTCTGTTATCGAGAAGTATTTGAAAACTGGTGGCGTAAAAGAGATTACGAAAAAAGGCGAATTCAGCAAATCCAATAAGGAAATGACTGAAAAAGAATGGAATATTTTAAATGACGTAAGTAAAGTTGCGAAACAAAAGGGGCAGGAATTTGAGGCAAGAATAGCAGACCATTTAGAAAAAGAACGTATAGCAAGGGAGGGTGAACATAATGAACTCAAGCAAGAAGGCATTGACGCCGAAGCAATCCGCGACAATAA
>JAJFTS010000298.1 GCA_021372815.1 Deltaproteobacteria bacterium
AATTAAGTAGCAATAAGGTCGAAGACAGCAGGTACAGAAGTTTAAACGTAGCGCGGCCTGCCGAGACTCGTAAAATAAAATAGTTACTTTATTTTTAGTAAAGGTAGACAATTTTTATAAAACGGGAATCGGGATAGAGGCTAAGGTTGCCGTTTTTTTATTCTGTATGTGGCTTATTTCTCCGGCCTCAGGAAGTAAAATAATTTTGAAAGGAGGCTGATAAATTGGATCGGAAAACCAAAGAACAAATTGTATCCGAACTCCAAAAGAAACTCAAAGAAGCTAACATGGGCGTTCTGACGAGCTTTAGCGGAATGAATGTCGAGAAAATGGAGGCTTTGAGAAATGAGTTGCGCAAGTCCAATGCCGAATGGAAGGTTGTGAAGAATACTCTGTTGAGAATTGCTTCCGACGGCACCGATTTTAGTATTCTTGCCGATCATTTCAAATGGCCTGTCGCCGTGGTAATTAGTTATAAGGATCCGGTGGCTCCCGCCAAGGTTTTGGTTGAGTTTGCCAAGAAAAATCCGGAACTGGAAATAAAAGCCGGTGTTCTGGACAAGAAGCTTTTAACGAAGAATGATCTCAATGTTCTGGCGGAATTACCCAGTAAAGAAGTTCTTTTGGGCAAACTGGTTTCGGTGATGGCGGCGGTACCAACATCGTTTGTGACCGTTTTGAGTGGCGTACCGAGGAGCTTGGTACAAGTGCTTAATGCTTATTGCGATAAGAAAAAAACTTTAAACTAATAATACATACAGAGAGGAATATAAAAATGTCAGAAATTACTAAAGACGATGTAGTCAAATTTATTGAAGGAATGACGGTATTGGAGCTTTCGGCTCTGGTTAAAGAATTAGAAGAGAAATTCGGTGTTTCCGCTGCCGCTCCGGTTATGGCCGCTGTGGCCGCTCCGGGTGCTGCCGCCGCCGCTCCGGCTGAAGAGAAGACTGAATTTGATGCGATTCTGACGGGCTTCGGTGCGGAAAAGATTCAGGTCATCAAGGTTGTTCGCGCCATCACCAATCTGGGACTCAAAGAAGCCAAAGATCTGGTGGAAGGTGTGCCCAAGCCCATTAAAGAAGCCGTTTCCAAAGATGAAGCTGCGGATATCAAGAAGAAAATCGAAGAAGTGGGCGGTACCGTCGAGATTAAATAACGCAATCTTCAACATATAATTTTATTTTTTAAGGATGCTATGGGTGACTTTAGAAAAATTTTCGGTCAGGTAAAAAAGATACTGGATATTCCCAATTTGATTGATATTCAGACTCAATCTTATGAGAAATTTCTCCAGAAGGATATAGCGCCGGCAAAAAGGGAAAATCTCGGTTTGCAGGGAGCTTTCAAGAGTGTTTTCCCTATTTCCGATTTTAGCGGGAAATGTTCTCTGGAATTCGTAAGTTATAAACTGGGTGATATCCGGTATGACGTCAACGAATGTATTCAAAAAGGAATGACCTATGCGGCTCCTCTGAAAATCGTCGTGAGGCTGGTTGTTTTTGAAGTTGATCGTTCGGCGGAAGGTAAAGGTCCCCGAGAAACAACTGAAGCAAAGCAGATTCGCGATATCAAGGAGCAGGAAGTCTACTTTGGCGAAATTCCGCTGATGACGGAAAACGGTACTTTCATCATCAACGGGACGGAGCGGGTTATTGTCAACCAGCTTCACCGGTCGCCGGGTATCTTTTTTGATCATGACAAAGGCAAGATTGTTGCCAGCGGCAAGTTGATTTATTCCGCGAGGGTTATTCCGATCCGTGGCTCCTGGCTTGATCTGGAGTTCGATTCCAAGGACATCCTTTATGTCCGGATTGACCGCCGTAGAAAAATGCCCGTCACCATATTATTAAAGGCGCTGGGCAATTCTACGGAATTCATTCTGAATTATTTCTACAGTGTCAACACGGTTATATTCGAAAACAAGAAAGTTTATTTTGCCGTTGATGATTCTCTCGTCGGTCAGAAGGCGCCTGAAGACATCAAAGACCCCAAAAGCTCTGAAGCTATTGTCAAGAAGGGGCGGAAACTGACCAAGCCGATTTTGAAGAGAATCGTTGATGCCGGAATCAAGCGCGTGGCCGTTAACGAGAATGATCTTGTCGGAAAAATCCCGTCTCAGGACGTTCGTGACGCGGCGACCGGTGAGGTTATTTTCCGTTGCAACGAGGAATTGCCCGCCAATTGCATGGACAGCATCAGAGAAAAAGGTATTCAGGAGTTGAAAATTATCCATATTGACGAGGATATGGATAATGCTTCCATCAGAGACACCCTTCTGATGGATAAAATTGATACAGCCGAGGACGCGAT
>JAJFTS010000322.1 GCA_021372815.1 Deltaproteobacteria bacterium
GTATGAAAAGCATGTTGCCCTCAATGCGAAAATAATTGATTTCGGCGGTTGGGCCATGCCTGTGCAGTATACCAATGTTATCGATGAGCATAAAACAACCAGAAGCACTGCCGGCCTTTTTGACATCTGCCACATGGGTGAAATTGAAGTTAAAGGTCCGCAGGTGCTTGATCTGCTTCAATTGGTGCTGACCAGAAATCTGGCAGGGCAATCGGTGGGGCAGGTTAAACTATCCGCTCTGCTCAATGAAGAAGGCGGTATCATCGATGATTTAACCGTATATAAAATGGCGGAAACCACCTACATGCTGGTCACCAACGCCACACCCAAGGACCGCGACTGGCAGTGGATTAATAAGATTCAAAAAGATAAAAAATTTGATTGCGAGCTGAAAGATGTCAGTGATGCGACGGGAAAACTGGATTTGCAGGGTCCGCGCTCGGAGGAAATTTTACAGAAACTGACTGAGGCTGATCTCAGGTCTCTGCGTTTCTATCATTTTTGCGAAGCTCAGGTCGCCGGATTTCCGGCAATTATTTCGCGCAGCGGCTACACCGGAGAAGACGGTTTTGAAGTTTACGCCGCGGTTGATTTTATCGGACAAATCTGGGATAAATTAATGACCGTTGGCGCCGCCTCAGGTATGAAGCCGTGCGGTTTAGGCGCGCGAGATACCTTACGCCTGGAATCGGGCATGATGCTCAACGGTCAGGATATGGATGAGTCGGTAAGTCCGTTGGAGGTTCCCTACAGCTGGGTTGTTGACGCGCAAAAGGAATTTATCGGCAAAAAAGCTCTGGAGGACAAAAAAAAATCCGGTCGCGCCGACAAACTGGTTGGCATAGAAATGACCGGACGCGGCATAGCCCGGCACGGCTATAAAGTTTTTTACGGCGGAAAGGAGATTGGTGTTGTAACTTCAGGTACATTTTCGCCCACATTAAGCAAAGCCATTGGTCTGGCGTTTATTAATGCTGATTTCAGCGCGCCGGACACAGCAATAGAAGTTGTCATTCGCGATACAATGACTGCGGCAAAAATTGTCAAGTTACCTTTTTATAAACGTGTAAAATCGAATTAAGGAGGGGCGTTATGTCTAAACCAAACCCGACAGACAGGTATTATTCCCGTGATCATGAATGGGTGATATACTACAGCGATGGAACAGCAATGATCGGTATAACTGATTACGCGCAGGAAATGCTTACGGACATTGTTTTTGTTGACTTGCCGGAGATCGGGAAACAAGTTGTCCAGCATGCCACGGTAGCTGTTGTCGAATCTGTAAAATCCGTATCCGATGTGTTCTCTCCCGTGAGCGGAGAAGTCATTGATGTCAATACGAAGCTGGAAGAAACGCCGGAACTGATTAATCAGGATGCTTTCGGCGAGGGTTGGATTGTGAAAATGCGCCTGTCCAATCCGGACGAGCTGAATATGCTGCTTACCTCCGCTGAATATGATGAAATGCTGCAGGAAGAAAAACATTAAAGAAAGAAAATTCAATCATGAATTATTGCCCTCACACTTCCGATGACATTGCGCAAATGCAGTCCGATATCGGCATCTCCAGTCTCGACGAACTTTTTGCCGACATTCCACAAAAATTCAGATTAAAACAGATTCCGGATATTCCCGCCGCCTTATCCGAACAGCAGACTTCGTCTGTCATGAACGGTCTTGCCGGGAAAAATAAACCGCCGCGATTGATCTTGAGAGGGGCGGGAGCTTATCATCATTATATTCCGGCAGTTGTGGGACATATCGCGGGGCGCGCGGAATTCTATACCGCCTATACCCCTTATCAGGCGGAAATCAGCCAGGGAATTCTTCAGACAATCTATGAATACCAGACCATGATTGCCCGTCTTACCGGCACGGAAATCGCCAATGCTTCCATGTACGACGGCGCTTCTGCGATGGCCGAAGCTGCGGTGCTTTGCGCGAAGATGTCCAATCGAACGAAAATAATTGTTGCCCGGTCGGTACATCATGAATACCGCCAGGTTTTACGGACATATGCCTGGGCAAACGGCTATACGGTTGTTGAACTGCCGTACGCGCCGTCCGGTCAGATTGATCTGGATGCTTTACAGAGAAAACTTGACGATCAGGTCGCCGCCGTTCTCATACAAAGTCCCAATTTCTTCGGCGTCATCGAAGATATCGCTCCGTTGGCTGATGCCGCTCACGCAAAAGGAGCGCTTCTGGTGGCCGGTTTTACCGACGGCACTTCTCTGGGTATTTTAAAGCCGGCGGGAGCCGCAGGGGCTGACTTTGTTGTGGGTGAGGGGCAAAGCTTCGGCAATCCGCTGAATTACGGTGGGCCTTATCTGGGTGTTTTTGCCGCCAAAGAAAAATTTATGCGCAGGATACCCGGAAGGCTTGTCGGCGCGACGGTGGATAAAAACGGTCAGCGGGGATTTGTCCTGACTCTGCAGACCCGCGAACAGCACATTCGCCGGGAAAAGGCTACTTCCAATATTTGTTCCAACGAGGCGCTTTGTGCGCTGGCAGCCGGAGTGTATCTTGCCGCTGTGGGAAAAAATCTCAAAAGGCTGGCCGAGCTCAATATTTATAAGGCTCAATATTTAAAAAATAAACTCCTGGGACTTGCCGGTTGGAAAGAAGTTTTCTCCGCACCCGTTTATAACGAATTTGTTTTACGTTGTCCCGATGCCGGAAGGGCAAACGAAAAACTAAAGAAAGAAGGGATCATCGGCGGCCATGAACTGGCAAAGGATCATCCGGAGCTGGAGAACACTCTGCTCTTTTGCGCTACGGAAATGCTTTCCAAAGAGGATATGGACGGGATTATTAATATCCTGAAGTAGAGGTTTGCTCCTTTTAATTCCTCGCCCCTTGTGGGAGAGGTCAGGAGAGGGGGCATAATAACAAAAAAATAATTATACCGGCGAGTCCGGCGTGCGAGAATTAGGATAGATGTCATTCCGAATCCCGATGTATCGGGGTGAGGAATCTTAAAATACTGAAATTAATAAAACAAGATTTCTCGCTACGCTTCGAAATGACAACAGCAGAAATTGAGACGTGGTCTCTGCGCGGGAATGATAAAGAGGTCATCATGGAATTGATATTTGAAATAAGCAAACCCGGACGCGCTGCCGCGGATGTTCCCGAAAGCGATGTTCCGGCAGTTAATATTGAAGAGATGATCGGCAGTAAATATTTGCGGGATGATCTTGATTTGCCGGAAGTGGCCGAGATTGACCTGGTCCGGCATTACACCAATCTATCACGGCGCAATTTCGGCGTCGACCTGGGTTTTTATCCCCTGGGGTCCTGTACGATGAAATACAACCCCAAAGTTAACGAAAATGTCGCCGCTCTGCCCGGCTTTACCGGCTTGCATCCTTATGTTGATGACGAATATTCTCAGGGAAATCTGCAACTGATTTATGAGATGCAAAAATGTCTGTGCGCCATTTTCGGTATGGCGGAATTCACGCTGCAGCCGGCGGCGGGCGCGCACGGCGAACTCACCGGCGTGATGATGATTAAAAAATATTTTGAAAGAAAAGGTCAGAAGCGCCGCATTATTCTGATCCCGGACGCCGCTCACGGAACCAATCCGGCATCCAGCGCTCTTTGCGGATTTGAAATCATGGAACTTCGTTCCAACGAAGAAGGCGGCGTTGATATCGAACATTTGGAGTCGCTGATGACGGAAGATGTGGCGGCCCTGATGCTGACCAATCCCAACACGCTGGGTCTTTTTGAACGCAATATCGAAAAGGTGGCGGCAATCATTCACGGCAAAGGAGGTCTGCTTTACGGCGACGGCGCCAATGCCAACGCTTTTTTAGGCAAAGTAAGACCGGGCGATCTGGGCTTCGATGTCATTCAGCTTAATCTGCATAAAACTTTTTCCACGCCGCACGGCGGCGGCGGACCCGGCAGCGGACCGGTGGGCGTAAGCAAGGCACTGGTTGATTTCCTGCCTGTGCCCCGCATTGTCAAAATAGATGATCAATATCATTGGTCGGAAAAGTTTCACGACAGTATCGGCCGGGTTCGTGCTTTTTATGGAAATTTCAATGTAATTGTAAAAGCCTACACTTATATCCGGTCTCTGGGCGCTGAAGGTTTGAAGCACGCCACCGAAATGGCCGTGCTCAACGCCAACTACATCAAGGAAAAATTGAAACCGTATTTTGATCTGCCTTATGATCGAATCTGCATGCACGAGTGTGTTTTCTCCGGCAAGAGGCAGGTTGCCGAAAATGGCGTGCACACGACGGATATCGCCAAACGACTGATTGATTACGGCTATCACCCGCCGACAATTTATTTCCCTTTGATTGTGCCGGAGGCAATTATGATCGAGCCTACCGAGACGGAAAGCAAAGAAACTCTGGATACTTTCTGCGAGGCCATGATTGCCATAGCGAAAGAGGCCAAAGAGAATCCGGAAGGCGTGAAAAACGCTCCGGTGACGACGCCGATCACCAGGCTTGATGAGGTGCTGGCAGCGCGTAAACCGGATGTCTGCTGGAAAAAATCGTAAGTGTAATTGCGTCTTTCATGCATTATGGCAATGAACATATCTCCTCTCCCTTGAGGGGAGAGGTCGGGTGAGGGTGAAGAAAAAATATCCCCCGCCCCTCAATCCCCTCTATCCTAAAGGGCACCGTGGCCACCGGTGGAGGGAAGCACCAGGGGTGCTTTTATGAACGAACGTCAAAGTGCCAAACAAATCCTCCGCAAACCTCCCTGGTTAAAAGTTCGTCCTCCCTTCTCCAATGAATGCCGCAGGATAAGATCAACGCTGAACGGTTTGCAACTGCATACTGTTTGTCAGGAAGCGGCATGTCCCAATATGGCGGAATGCTTTGCTTCCGGCACGGCAACGTTTCTGATTATGGGCAATATCTGCACACGCGACTGTCTGTACTGCAATGTTGAACACGGCCAGCCGGCGGCGGTTGATGAAAATGAAATCCGACATCTTACCGATGCCGTAAAAAAAATGAAACTGGAATATGTGGTGATTACATCCGTTACCCGCGATGATTTGCCGGACGGCGGAGCGCAAGTCTTTGCCGATTGTGTTGTCAGGTTGCGGGAAGAAATTCCTTCCTGTAAAATAGAAGTTTTGATTCCCGATTTTCAGGGTAATTCGGCTGCGCTGCAAAAAGTTATTGAGGTTAAGCCCGATGTCATTAATCACAATATAGAAGTTGTAAAATCAATGTTTGCAAGATTGCGGCCGCAGGGCAATTACGATGTTTCGCTTCAACTGCTTAAAAATATAAGTTCTTCACCCGTTATTTCCAAAAGCGGTTTTATGATCGGATTCGGCGAGAGCCGCGAGGATATTTTGTGGCTGATTGATGATCTGGCGTCCGTATCCTGCGCGCGTCTGACCATCGGACAGTACCAGCAGCCGACACTCAGGCACTGGCCGGTGGCCAAATACTATCATCCGGATGAATTTGCCGAGTTTAAAGAAATCGCTTATCAGAAAGGCTTTCAATACGTGGAGTCCGGTCCGCTGGTGCGCAGTTCGTACCACGCTGCTAAGGCAGGTACGATAAAATAACTTTCTTGAGTTAAGCATCATAATGTATAATTAGCTGTGTAAAAGTAGGTTGTTATGGCCACTAAATTAGCATTAGATGATAAATTAATCGGACAGGCCATGAAAGTTGGGCAGCATAAAACGAAAAAAGAAGCCGTAACGACTGCTTTAAAGGAATATATTACTCACCATAGGCAATTGAATATTATTAAGCTGTTTGGTTCGATAAAGTTTTCAAGCGACTACGATTATAAAAAGGCGAGACGCAGATGATGATTACCCCGGACAGCAGGCAAATAACCTATGCATACGATTTCAACAATTTGCTGAGCGGGATTACCACCCCCGACGTGGGCAACTTTGCCTTTGCCTACGATGCCAATAACCGCCGGACAACCCGTACCCTGCCCAACGGGACAGTTTCCACCTACAGCTACGACAACGCCGGCAGGCTCACCGGCATACAGACCACACTCAACCAAACAACCATCGACAGCGTGACCTACACGCTGGATAACGTCGGCAACCGAACAAACAAGACCCAGAACTCAGCCAATACCGGCTACACCTACGATGATATCTACCGGCTCACCAACGCATCGCCCACCGGCACAACCCAGCCGCCGGAAAACTACACCTACGATCAAGTCGGCAATAGACAGACCAGCGGTAATGAACAGTTTCCGCAGGAAAATACAACGACTCAATACAGCTATGACGATGAAAACCGCCTCACGGGCGTGACGATCACGCAGGGCAGCAACGTCAAACAACTTACTTTTGCCTATGATCCCTTCGGCAGAAGAATCAAAAAGACTATCGTACAGGATCAGATCGGCACCGATTGCCAAAGCCCGAACGTCTGTCCCAGAACGACCAATTATGTTTACGACGGTCAGAACATCATCATGGAATACGACCAGAATGGCAACATCACCGCCAAATACACGCACGGGCCCAACATCGATGAACCGCTGGCCGTCCAGCAAGGCGCCAATACGTATTACTATCATGCCGATGGATTGGGAAGTATCACAGCACTGAGCAATACAAGCGGAAATATTGTGCAGACTTACACCTACGATTCCTTCGGCAACATCACCACGACAGGGAGTATCAGCCAGCCCTATACCTACCCGGGAAGGGAATACGACTCCGAAACCGGAATGTATTTTTACAGAGCAAGGTATTATGATCCCAAAGTCGGACGCTTTGTCACGAAAGACCCGATTGGGTTTAGGGGTGGCGATTACAACCTTTATCCATATGTAAAAAATAATCCAATGAATCGGATTGATCCTCTAGGGTTATTTGATGAAGATCCATTTCCTGATAATCCATATGCACCTGAAAACTGGCTTCCTTCAACACCGGGTAAGTGTATTTCTTGCGATATGGAAGGGCTTAGTAATTGTCTTGGGAAAATAACACCAAAGGTTGTGTTCAATGAAGATTTGCTAAAGTGCTTGCAAGGACATAAAGGAAATTGCGCTGTATGGATTGTAAAGTCTGGAATAAAGACAGGGGCGTGTTATATTAAACATTGTGAAGCAGTCAGCTGTTGTGAGGATAAATAATGGGGAAAATTATCAAAACAAATAACATAGCAAAGACTGTAGTTTACATCGTTGGAATTGTAATAATAATATTTTTTTTATTAGTATTGTTAGGTGGAATACTGAGTTGTTTTCTTTTTTTTAAACATACGGGAAAAACAATAGATAAGATGATTCTTTTTAATGTACTTGAAATGACCATTATTTCGATAATTTATATAGTAAATGCAGTCTATTTGTTGAGGCTAAGATTATGGGCGAGAAAATTTTTACTTTGGTTTATTCCCTTAAGTGTAATTTTCGATATCATACACCGTTCTGTGGTGGATGTACTTGGTGCATCAGATGCAATTGAGTATGTTATTATGATGATAATTTGGATTATACTCTTAAATAAGAATATCAAAGATGTCTTTAAGAATAAAGGGGACGGTTCTGTTTAATCCCGATAATCTGGGGGCTGGATTGTCCAATCGCGTTGGACAATGACAAGAGATGAGAAAATTACTGTAGAGGACAAAACTAATAAAGCGTTAGCCTGGCGTATGCTGGGGGGAAAGGAAGGGAAAATGAAAACTAGGGCAAATAAGGGACGTACTTCAAAATATCAATAGAAACAGAATGACGGAGTCAACATAGCAAAGTAGCAAAGGAGTCAAGTCTACTCTTGGCTCATGTTAGAAAATGGAAGCACTGGATTCCCGCTTTTGTAACCTAAAGGTCATCTACGACGGGAATGATAACAACAGAGGTATAGAAATGTCAGAAAAATATGATTTGATTATTATTGGCGGGGGACCGGGGGGAGTCGCGGCAGCAGTAGTTGCCGCAGCCAGAAAAAAAAGAGTCCTTATTATTGAAAAAGAAGGCTGGGGCGGAATATGCACGCATCGAGGCTGCATTCCGACCAAAGCACTGCTTTCCTGCAGCAAATATTACGCGGATTTGAAAAAACTCAAGAGGATGGGAATAAACATAACCGACGCATCCGTCGATTTTGCCGCAATAAAAAAACATCAGCAGCAGATTGTCAAAGTATCGGCTCTGGGTGCGCAAAAGCTGTTAACCGACGCCGGAGTGGAAATCAAACAGGGCATCGGCGAAATTCTTTCACCCTCGGAAGTCCGTTTTACCGATTCATCAGGAAAAAGCGAAAATTTCTCGACTCAAAATATCATGATTGCCTGGGGCTCCGTTCCGCAGGTGCTTCCGGGGATCAGTCTTTCTGAAAGAATTCTAACATCGGACGGCATTTTAAATTTAAATACGTTTCCATCGAGCATTATCATCGTTGGCGGTAGTGTGATCGGTGTGGAGTTTGCTACCTTCTTTGCCGAGCTGGGCGCGAAAGTAACCATCGTGGAAATACTGGACAGGATCATTCCTCTGGAGGATCAGGAATGCGCCGATTTACTGAAACAGGAATTGAATCGCCTGGGCGTTGTCATGAACACCTCGACAAAACTGGAGAGCCTGAAGGATACAGGCGGCTCGGTTGTGATGGTTGCTCAAAAGGACGGCAAGCAATTGGAGATCAGCGCCGACTATGCGCTTCTTTGCACGGGCAGAAAACCTCTGTTGAATACTGAAGAGCTGGACAAACTCGGCATTGAAAACGCAAAAGCAGGAATAAAGGTCGATGCAAAGATGATGACGAATATCGCCGGTATCTACGCGATAGGCGATGTTACCGGCGGAATGATGCTCGCGCACCGGGCTGCGCATCAGGCAAAATTCGCTGCGGACAATATTTTCGGCGGTGGAGACTTCCCCTATAACGAGAATGTCATCCCATCGGTTGTTTACAGTCATCCGCAGATCGCGCGCGTCGGTTACACACAAAAACAGGCGGAAGACGAAGGCCTCGCCATCGAAATTGTCAAATCCCAGTACAGCGCGAACATTATCGCGCGCGCGGAATTGATGGGGCAGGGGTTCGTGAAGGCAATCTTTCATCAGGATAAGCTGATCGGAGCGACGATTGTCGGCGAAGACGCCGCGGATCTGATTGCGCCGCTTGCGCTGGCGGTTTCCAATGAGATGACGAAGAGACAGTTTAAAAATTGGGTTCTTCCTCATCCGTCGTTGAGCGAAATCTTTAATACAATAATAGATTAAAACAGGAGTGAATGATGAAGTTAATCGATTACACATCCGTTTCACCAACTAATTTTAATGGTGATACAGCCAAAGGTGTTGCCGGGCGGGTTGCTGTCGGCAAGGTTGACGGAGCGAATAATTTTTGTATGCGCGTTTTTGAAATCGCCCCGGGAGGACATACGCCGAAGCACTCTCACCCCTGGGAGCACGAAATGTTTATTCACTCCGGTGCCGGCGAAGTATTCGGCAACGGCAGGTGGAATCCTATACAGGCGGGAAGTGTTGTTTTCATGCCGCCCGATGAAGAACATCAGGTTAGAAATACAGGCAGTGAAAAATTAATATTTGCGTGTGTCATACCGTCGGGTGTTCCCGAACTGTGATAGCAAGCCGCATTCTTGGCCTTTTCGTCTAATAAAATATACAGCTTTAGATAATCTATAAGAGGTTACTATACTTCTTACAATAAGTAAAAAACGATTGATTTGGTAGGGGCACAACATATAAACCCATTTTTAAATCAAAGATGATATCGAGGCGGCGAGGAGGATGTGACGAGGCGTATTGATAATACGTTGAGGAAACTGACGACCCCGGCCTGCGCCGGGGCAGGCTGTGCCAACAAAGATAGCGCTTTGATTTATAGATGGGTTGCATATTCGGCTGCTTTTTCGCCTGCTAAATATCCGGTCGAAAAAGCGGCCTGCAGATTATAACCGCCGGTATCAGCATCGATATCCATGACTTCCCCGCCAAAGTACAAGCCTTTAATGAGTCCGGAAGCCATTGTGCGCTGATCTATCTCGGCAAGAGATACGCCGCCCGCGGTAACTATCGCCTTCTCCAGCGGCAAAGGCGATTTGATATTAAAGCGCAGCGCTTTCAATAATTCTACAATTTTCCCTCTTTCGGCGGCAATTATCTGGTGAGCCAGTTTTTCTTTGTCAATTTCTGTCAGTTTAATGAACGGTTCGATCATTTTAGCGGGAAGGTATTCTTTCATGATCCCGGAGATTTTTCTTTTACTGAATTTGTCCAGATCCCGTTGCAGGCGCCTGTGCAGTTGCTCTCTGGTCAATGCCGGTTTTAAATCAATCAAGACGGAGACCGTGCCTTTTTCCAGAGCTTCGACAACGGAAAGACTCATTAGGAGAATAATCGGGCCGCCCAGTCCGAAGTGAGTGAAGAGCATTTCTCCGAAACGGCTTTCGATGACCGGAGACCGGGGTTGTTTTTTTTCTCCGCGCCCGTAAACGCAATCAGGCGTCAGCATAGAGTCAATGGAAACAGCTTCCCCCTGAAAAGCCGTGGCGCGGACATTGCGCAGACTCACTCCCTGCATGGATTGAGCCAGTTTCTGCTCCCGCACGATCAGCGGCACCAATGCCGGTTTAAGTTTAGCGATGCTGTGCCCCAAAGACTCACTGATTTTGTAACCGTCGCCGGTGGAACCGGTAGAAGGCCAGGTGGCCCCTCCTGTCGCCAGAACAACCGCCTGGCAGCGAAAGTTTTCAGTTTGTGTTCTGACACCGCAAATGGCATTGTCTTTTATTGATATGCCGGTTACTTTGGTGTTGAGCTTTATCCGCACATTGTTATCGGAAAGATATTTTTTAAACACGCGCAAAACATCATGGGCATCATCGGATGCGGGAAATATTCTGCCGCCGCGTTCCACCTTGGTAGCCAGACCGTTGCTGTTCAGAAATTCAAGCAGTTCCGGGCGAAAAAAATTATGGAAAGCGCTGAAAAGAAAGCGGCCGTTATTTCCGTACATGGAAATGAAATGATTCAAATCCGCCGCGTTGGTCAGGTTGCAGCGTGTCTTGCCGCTAACCAGAATCTTTTTGCCGCAGCTATCCGTTTTTTCAAGGAGTAATACCCCGGCGCCAAGCTCTCCCGCACGGCCGGCAGCCATCAGGCCGGCGGCACCCCCGCCAATAACGATAATATCATATAGTTTGTCTTCATTGTTCATCGTTTTTGCTTTGTGTTTTTTTCTCGGCGTAACATGAAAGGATAGAAAGGGTCAATCTTGAATTCGGCGACAGGCTTATTGTCCATGGTGCCGTAACGTATCCAATCGAAGACTAAGTAATATTGTTCACGAAGAAGTGTAGATCTTTAATGCGTCGGGGGAATAATTCCCCAATGTTGGGGAATTATTCTTCGTTTTTAGAATGGGAAAATGTGTTCATTTATAGAATTAAAAAATTAATTATTTATTTCAAGCACATAAAGATTGTTAACTTATTTTTTTATTGGCATACAAGTTGCTAATTGAGCGTTGTTCAAATGTATTGGAGAGAGTCATGATGAAAAAAGCTTTATGGGTAGCAGTTGGCTTATTTTTTGTTTTGTCAACATTTACTTTAGCGGCTGACAAAACCGCTTCTCCCGTTAAGGCTGATTTGAGCAAGACAAATATCGTCAAGGCCGCCAAAATGCATGCAACGGGAAAGGTTGTCGAAATTTCCGATGCATTCGTTAAAATTGAACGAACCGTAAAAGGCGATATTGAAACAATGGAGTTCGCTTTGGAAAAACCATTTGCGGGTATTAGTGTAAATGATTCGGTAAAAATAGAATACACCGAGAAGGATGGCAATCTAACGGCTTCCAAAGTATCCAAAGTCGCCTTGAAGAAAAAAGAAGTAAAATTGCCTGAAACAAAATCTGTTCCGGGTAAAAAATAGTTGTTGGTTGGAGTCCCTTATTTTATTGTAAGGGTAATATTAAAATTAATGTAATTTAAGGAGGATTTTAAGATGAAGAAAGTTGTATTATTTGTTGTAGCAATGGTTTTCGCACTTTCCATGACCGTAATGGCAGCTGACAAGCCCGCAGCAGCTCCCGCAGCAGCTCCCGCTGTTGAAAAAGCTGAACCTGCTAAAGCAGAAGCCAAAGAAGTAAAGAAAGTAAAGAAAGTAAAGAAAGTCAAGAAAGTCAAGAAAGCTGAAGAGAAGAAAGCTGAAGAAGCTGCTCCGGCTGCAAAATAAGTTTGTAAAAACTTTATGTGCTTTCAAAGAAGGGACAGGCTTTGCCTGTCCCTTCTTTTTTAATGAGACTCGCTGAAAGCGAATGAAATGAAGCTTGAAGCGTTAGTCGAATTATCCCAGGAGCGAAGCGACGTGGGATTTGAGCCAAGCTGAAAACGAGTGTAACGAAGTTTGTCCCGACCACCTGAAGGTGGCGGGATAATTCGCTCTAAGATTTTTCGAGCACTACGTTTCGAAAAATCAAGGCTCATTAAAGCGTTAGTCGTAGTGAGATTCTTTGAGAACGAGCTACGCGAAGTTCGAAAAGCAAATCGAACTATCCTAGGCGTGAAACGCCGTAGGAAACGTACCTTTATTATTCCCAGGAGCGAATAACCTAAATACCCTAAAGGGCACCATGGGGTCACTATAGGCGAATGGGGATTTGAGCCAATCTGATACTGAAACCCAAGTTTCTAGTAGCGAAGCGCACTGGAACTTGACGGTTGAACTATACCAGGCATGTAATGCCGTGGTAAAACGAATACCGACGAGTGTAACGAAGCTTGTCCCGACCACCTGAAGGTGGTCGGATTTTATCATGTGAGTTCATTCTGGATAATTGTTTTTGTCTTTGATATACCTCAAACCATGCTGAAGAGAATTTTTCAAAATATCAGTGCATTTAATGATGAACTGACTGTCCGCGTCAGGTTAATGCTGCTTGTTATTTTCGGCCTGGGGCTGACAATGGCCATCTGGGGGATTGTTCAGATGAAAGCTCTGGAGGGAATACTGGTTGAACAGCAGGTGAAAAGACTGGAAAATGTGGCTGAAACAGTCAGTACTTTTTACCAGTATTTTCCGACCAAAAGAGGCCTGCGGGCCCTTGACTCAGCGCTGAAAGATCATGTGCAGTCGGATGTGCGTCTGGCAAGAATCGATATTTTTGATATCCGTCATAAAGATGTCGATTATGTGGCGGGAGCCAGCCGGGTACAGTATGAATGGCCGGATAATATTGTCGCTGCCACGGCAGGCGGAAGAAAACCGCGTTACGTTAAAATAGAAACGGAAAGCGGTCCGGCGCTGGGTTTCCTTTATCCTGTTTCAGGAGAAACAAAGGAGTCACACGTCGTCGTGGGGGTTGTCGGTTTTTCACGCTCCAACGCGGAGATTCTGAATACGGCCCGGCAATTGCTGATTTTCAGCAGCGCGGGACTGTTGATATTCATTCTTCTGGTTTTGGGATTAAGCTATCGCTGGATCATCGGCAAACCGCTGAATCTGATCATTCAGACGATTGATGAATTTCAGAAGGGACAATATAAAAACCGCATTTCCATAGCCCGACAGGATGAATGGGGTCAAATATCTCAGCATTTCAACATGATGGCTGATGAAATTCAGGAGGTCATGAATAGAAATCTGGAACTGAACAAACACCTGGAAGAGCGTGTTCGCGAGGAAACACTCAAAGTCGTTCAGTTGCAAAAACAGGTTGCCGATCTGGAGCAGTTAACTGCGCTGGGGCAGCTCACGGCCAATCTTGCCCATGATCTGGGCACGCCGCTGCATTCCATAGGCGGACTGGCGAGTCTTCTTCTGGAGAGGGGAGGATGGCCGGAGGATGTGGCGCATAAGCTTAATTTGATAATTCAGCAGACTCAACGGTTAAATAACGTCATTCAAAATGTGCGCAAAGCCACCCGCCTTCCCGAGCCCCGTTTTGAAATGTTGACCGTTCAGCAGATTTTAAATGAGACACTGCCTCTTGTTGAAACTTTCATGCGGAAAAATAAAGTTGGGATAAGTGTGGATATCGAAGAAGGGATCGATCCTCTGTATGTGGATCGTTACCGTATCCAGACCGCTCTGATGAACATCGTTCAGAACGCTCTGGATGCCATGCCTCGGGGAGGTGAAATAAAAATATCGGTTAAGGCGGTTGCTCCGCAGAACCTGTTGGAGATAACAATCAGCGATACGGGAACGGGAATGACGCCTGATCTGATTGAAAAAGTTTGTGAACCGTTTTTCAGCACAAGACAGGAGGAAGGAATGCGCGGACTGGGCCTGGCTATTGTCAGCAACATCATCAAGGTTCACGGCGGAACAATGGAAATAAAAAGCGCACCTGGTCAGGGGACGTCCATTATTCTGATTCTTCCGATGATCCGGCAGGAACATGCGTAGACCGATTCTTTTATCGCTCTGACATTTTATTATGGTTATGAGCTTTTTACCGGGGGAAATTTTTCGTTTGTCAACCCGTAACGACGAATTTTCAGTCGTAATGTTTTGCGGTCGATATCCAGAATTTGGGCGGTTTTGGACTGGTTCCAGGCGTTGGCCTGCAGTGTTTGCAGAATTTTTTCTCTTTCGGCAATTTCCAACGGCGACAGGTCTCCTGGAAAATCGCTTTTTACGATGTCTTCCCCTTGCCGGAAACGTGGCGGCAGATTCTCCGGGAGAATGACGGCAAAAGGAGAAAGCAGCAGCGTCTGCTGAAGAACGTTTTCTATTTCCCGCACATTTCCCGGCCAGTCGTAGGACATTAACAATTCCATCGCTTCCAGGGAAACACGCACATTGGAATAGCCGAATTTTTTGAGCAATGATTCTATAAGCAGAGGGATGTCTTCCTTGTGTTCTCTCAGAGAGGGAACATGCAGGCGCACGATGAATCGATACAATAAATCCATTCGAAAACGGCCGGATTTTACTTCTTCATCGATATTTTTATTAGCCGCCGCCACCACGCGCACCGCCACATTTTGGACTTCGTGGCTGCCGATTTTTCTTATTTCTCCGTTTTGCATAAAGCGCAAAAATTTACCCTGCAAAGCCGTTGACATTTCCGTGATCTCGTCCAGGAAGACCGTTCCGCCCTGAGCCGATTCCAAAAGGCCGACGTGCTGATGATTGGCGCCGGTAAACGATCCTTTTTCATATCCGAACAGTTCCGATTCCAGTAAATTATCCGGAATGGCTCCGCAATGGACCACGACAAAAGGTTTATCCCCTCGTGAAGACATGTTATGCAAAGAACGGGCGGTTAATTCTTTTCCTGTTCCGCTTTCGCCTTCTATCAAAACGCTTGCCGAAGCATCGGCAATGCGGGCTATTTGTTTGTAGAAATCAACCATCAGGGCCGATGAGCCGATTAATTTCGGTTCTTCGGTTTTTTCCTGTTGCAGTTTCATGCGTTTTTCCCGGAGCTCCCTCACATCGAGCACTTTTTTCACAATGGCGCGGCAATCTTCGGGTGAAAACGGTTTGCTGATATAATCCCAGGCGCCCAGGCTTATGGCTTCCATAGTCGTGTCCAGGGAACCGTAAGCGGTCATCAGGATGACCGGCACATCGGGCCATTGTTTTTTTATTTGATCTAAAAATTGCAGTCCGTTCATTTTAGGCATGCGAATATCGGACATAATCAGATCGTAGGAAGAAATATCCTGTTGCAGGGCTTCCTGGGCGGAGGTAAAAGTTGTTACTTCATAGCCGTCAAGCCTCAGAGTTTCCTGCAAAAATTCGCAGGCGACCGCGTCATCGTCAATAATTAAAATGTGTTTCCTCATAGAGTGCCTTTTTATACGAATTGAAAGAAAGTTATGAAGGCAGGGTTGCGATAAAATATCCCGAGAGTTTTTTGCTTCCCAGCGCATCCTGCGCTGTTACGTCGCATTCAAATTTTTGTTCGCCGTTTTCTTCAAATTTTCTTACCACCTTGCCTTTGATTATGATAGTTGCCCTGTCTTTTGTTTTTTCCCGGTCATCCAGATCCATGGGCTCGGTCATGTTTAAAAAGCGGACATTAAATTTCTTTAAATTTTTAAGCCCTATCCAGGAAGTGATCGCTTCGCTGACGATCCCCATAATCAGCATTCCGTGAGCGATGACGTTTTTTAAACCAATGGTTCTGACAAATGTTTGATCGTAGTGAAGGGGATTGAAATCACCGGAAGCTCCGGCATAACGCACCAAATGCGTTCTGGTAAGCGGATCGCAAACATATTCGGGCATTTCGCTTCCAACTTCAATGTTATTATATTTTACGGCAACATTCATCTAGATTTCCATCAATTTTGTACGGGACTTCAGCACAAGTTTGCCGTGCTGGTTTATATATTCGGTCTCCAGAATGGTAATCTCAATGGGTCTTTCTTTTTTTCCTTTCTTAATCATATCCGTGACTCTCATTTTACGCGTGATGATATCTCCGGCATAGATGCAGCCGAAATATTCATACTCTTCTTCTCTGTGCCGAAGTCTGCTTAAATCAATCCCCAATTTTTTAATTGTACCCATCAGTCCTCCCCCCGTCCAAAAGAAAGAACAGACCGAAAAAGTCGGAGGAGCCGGTATCCCGTCATAACCGGCTTTTCGGGCCTCGTTTTCATCATAGTAGATGGGATTAATTTGCTCCTTGTTTTCTTTTTGAGCAACGGCGACGGCGAATTCAATAATTTTATCTTTCTCTACGGTGAAAGTGCAGGAAGGAAATTCCGTTCCCAGCTTTGATTTGTCCGCCATAAAGCCCCTTCTATGAATTAATATCATATCTGCTTCAAAATGGCACAATTTAACTGAAAATTATAATTAAATTGATTTCATTGTCAAAAAATATTTTACGCGGGTTTTAGATTGCCGGTGGGGGCGGTTTAAAAAAATGCCTGCGCGCAGCCATACGCGCAGGCAGAATATCAGCAAAGAGAGAAATTCTTACTTTAATTGTTTACTTGAATATCCCAGAACATTTCTGGCCACGATCAGATGCTGGATTTGCCCTGTTCCTTCGAAAATATCCGTGATCTTGATGTCCCGTATCCACTTTTCGGCAAGATTTTCACAGGAAAATCCGAGAGGACCCAGAAGTTCGCAGCATTTCTGAACGATCAGGGTTCCGTAACGACCGGCTTTGGCCTTGGCCATGGAAGCTTCGAGATTATTGAATTCTCCATTGTCCATCATCCACGCGGCCCGCCAGGTCAGAAGACGCATCGCTTCCAGATTGGCTTCCATCATGTAAAATTCTTTTTCCACCGCGCTTAAGTTGTTGGGATTTTTTCCGTAGTCGAGCTTTATGCCGCTTTCTTCAATTTTTTCGCGTGTAAAATCCAGAGCAGCGCGGGTGACGCCCAGCGCCATTGAAGCTACCAGCGGCCGGGTATTATCGAAAGTTTTCATCGCGCCTTTGAATCCTTCGGTTGATTCCTTGATTTCCGCGCTTCCCAGAATGTTGTCTTTGGGTATGCGGCAGTCGTCAAGAACGTAAGTGCCTGTATCCGAAGCGCGTACGCCGAGTTTGTGTTCGAGCTTTTCCAGCTTGAATCCGGGGCGTCCCTTTTCCACAACGAAAGATTTTATTCCGGCTTTGCCGGCGCTTCGGTCTACTGTGGCCCAGATAACCGCGACTTCGGAGCGTTCCGCGCAGGTGACGAATATCTTTTCACCGTTGAGCACCCATTCGTCGCCGTCCAACGTCGCTCTGGCGGTGATGGAACCGGAATCGGAACCGGAACCGGGTTCGGTAATCGCCATCGAAGCCCATTTGTCACCAAACCTCTCCATTTGTTCATCAGTAGCCACTGCAGCGATAGCCGCGTTTCCCAATCCCGCATTCGGCAGGGACAGCAACAATCCCAGATCCCCCCAGCACATCTCTTCAATCACGATAACCATCGAAAGATTTGCGCCGAGTTTTTTGGAATCAGGCTTGTCCGGTTTAGTTTCTTCGCCGGCCTTCTTTTTTTTCGGCCGGCTCATGATCTTTATCGAACGAAACATATCCAACTCCTGCGGGTACTTATGTTCGTTCTCATCATAATAACGTGATATAGGCCGAAGCATGCCGGTCGCCATGTTATTCATTCCGCTTTTTACATCGATCATTTTTTGTGTCATTTCGAGATTAATCATAGTCTTCCTCCTATACCGTCGCCATGCCTTCAAGAATGGCAATGCCTCTGCCGTTGCGATAATATCGTTCGACAGGATTTTCACGGATGTAACCGTGTCCTCCCAGTATCTGCACGCCGTAATCGGTTATCTTCATCGTCATTTCTCCGGCGTAAAGCTTTGCCAGATAGGATTCTCTCTTCGCATCCCTGCCGGCTTCGAGCACGGAGGCCGCTTTCCAGGTCATCAGTCTCATCGCGTCAACTTCGTAGGCCATTTCGGCGATCAGGAAAGCTATTGCCTGCCGGCTCGCTATCGGTTCGCCGAACTGCACACGCTCTTTGGCGTAATCGCGGGCATACTCGAATGAAGCGCGTGAAACCCCGGTGCCGATGGCCGACATGGCTATGCGTGTTTTTTGAAGAAATCTGTCGTAATCGCATCCTTTGTCTCCACCGACACGATCATCGGCGGATACTTCGCAATTCTCCATAACTACCGGATAGCTTTCCAATGCGTACAGGCCCAGATTTTTTTCCCGTTCACCGATTTTGAGTCCGGGATTATTGCTTTCGATGATAAATAATTCCGTTTTTCCGTTATCGTTGGCGGCGACCAGCAGATGCCCGGAATCCTTGGCCATAGGTACGAAACATTTTTTACCGTTGAGCACGTATTTGCCGACGCTCTTTTCCGCTTTTGTTTCCAGAGACACGGCGTCAAATTTGAAACGGGGTTCATTGATCGCCACGGTACAGGCTTTATAGGCGGGATCGCAATACAGGGGCAGGTATTTCTTCTTCTGTTCCTCCGTGCCCATCTGTAAAATGGTATAAATAAAAGTCGAGGGGAGAGTTGCCGCTATGGCGAGCGCCATATCTCCGGCGGCGAGTTCTTCCAGAATAATGGAGTTCATAATCGGGGAATATTCCATGCCGTATCCGCCGTAGTCTTCAGGTATCATGGATATCGTTGCGCCCAGTTCCCATACCTTGTCGATAATTTCGCGGGAAAGCTTTCTTTCCTCATCCATGTCATGGGCAGGATTGCCCGTGACCATACTCTTAATGAGCTTCGCGACAGTATCTTTCATACTGCTTTGTTCCTCAGATAAATTGAAACCAAATCCTCTATCTTCCATAGTATTCTCCTTGAATGCACTCATGCATTTTAAAACTGACACGATATTTTTTATTATAAAAACAAGTCGACTGGCTGATCGTTTGTAAAAAATTGCCGGGGGTGGTGTTTATCTTTGTTTTTCCCCCAACGGTTTTTTGATACACCCCCGGCAAACGTGTTGAATGTTAAACGCGAATACTTAATTTTACTTCGTTTATCCGTTGTTAAATAAGAGTTTGCAGTTTCATCAGGAGAACCATATCTCCCATGAACTTGAGCTTGCCGTTCATGAAAAGATTCTGCCCGGTGGTCTGTTTGTTCTGCATGGCAATCCAATCCTGCAATTCAAGGCTGATATCAACGCTGGGTTTGGCTTCGCCGTTGAAGATCATGGTCACGGGCATACTATTGCCATCCTGTTTCAAATTAAGATTTAAAGTGCCTTTGGTCTCCATCAGATTTTTGAGCCTCATAGGATCGGCTATCTCAACGGGATCGGTGAAACGGTCAATCATCCCTTCGAGCTTTCCGGTGATGGCATCCAGAAAGAGCTGTTCCGACAAAGAAAGAGTCAGCAGAGGTTTGTCAACTCCGCCTTTAACCACTTCCAGATTGGCGCCGTCTTTTATTTTCAGGCAATACTTCTGATCATTGATATTAAACTGAAGATGGACTTCTTTGCCGGCCAAAGAAGAAAGGTTTGCGCCGGCGGTAATTTCCTTGAACTGATTCGGCACATGCGTTTCGAAAAAATCATTTACACTTACACCACTGGGAACTTTAAATTTTGCCATATTACCCTTACCTCCGATTGTTTTTGATGATATTTTTTATGTGTGGATTTGTTTTACCGTTTGGTAAAATAATAAAAAAAATAATGCTTGTCAATATATTTTTGAAAAATAAATTTACTTTTGCATTCAAGGGAAAGTTATTTATTAAAATACATTTATATACAATAAGTTATATAGTTTATAAATAATTTCTCTAAAATTTCCAAATGGGACAACACAATAGAAATAAAATAATAGAGTTATTTATTTTACCATTCGGTTTAATTTATGATATAAAGTTGTTATAGAAAAGATTGGAAAAATGAAATCATTTATGCCAGTAATTCAAAAATGAATATGAAAAAGAACATTAAAGGGCGCAGTTTAATAAGCGAAAGAAACGTCAGGGAAAGAATTCTGAAAGCAGCCCGGGAAGTTTTTACCGAATATTCCTTTAAGCAGGCCAGTACCCGCATGATTGCCAAACAGGCCGGCGTGGAGCATCCCATGATTCATTATTATTTCGGCTCCAAGGAAAATCTTTTCTATGCAATGGCCGAGGCTTTATACAATGAAACACTGCCGGTGCAGGAATCATGGTACGACAATCTTGAAAATATGTCATTGCAGGACAGTTTTTCGCTTTTTATTGACCGGATGCTGGATTATACCATGGCGAAACCTGACGCCTTGCGTATTGCCGCTCTGAACGCGGTGCACATCGGCAATATTGAGGAAATACCCGGTTACCGTTTTATCCTCATGAGCATGGCTGCCATGAGGCGCATCATGGAAGAAAAACTTGCCCTGAAAGGCTCGAATCGTGAAATCGAAATGTTCATCTATTGTTTTTACAGTTTGATGATCTCCCTGGTTGGCGCCAGGTCCTGCCAGGCCCAGATATTGAACATGAATCCATTGGAGGAAAAGTACCGGGTCTGGGTAAAAGACGCCAGCATGACGCTCTTTTACCCGTGGTTTAAGAAAATCCTTACCGGCCAATAAGGAGATACCAATTCGCTTTCTTCGGCTAACTTTGTTGGCAGCGTCGTCGGCTTCCTCAACGTATGTTCATATACGCCTGCGGAGCCTCCTCCTTGCCGCCTCGTTATCCTATGAAATCGAAATGGTATCATTATCCGGCTTGTCCGGATAATCCAGTGTTTTCCCCTTTGTTATCTGCTTCTTAATTACCTACGGCAAGGTTATGCTCTTCCCCTTATTTGCTTTCCACCAGGTTTTGTATTCAGTTAATTTGGTCTGAATGGAGGCGATGTCGTTGTTTTGTTTATAACTGGATAGCCAATCAAGATCGGCTTGCGCCGCTACGCCATAATATTTTTGGCGGTAATTTAAAAAGACGCCCATGCTGCTGACAAGGTTGTAGATCAGGTCTGCTTGCGATTGCGCATTCAACTTGTCGCAAAGCCATAAACGTCGATCCATCTCATCTTTAATCCACTTTATATTGTAGGCATTGCTTTTAAATTCAACATCAGTAGTCGTTATTATTGATGGAAATTTTGCTAGATAAGCTTGGACCACTTCCAGAGGTTCAGGTTTATTACCTTTTAGATCAGTGTATGAAACATCAATGACAACATTATTGCTTACCCACGTATATCCGTTGCCTCTGCGGCCGATAATTTTG
>JAJFTS010000002.1 GCA_021372815.1 Deltaproteobacteria bacterium
AAAAACAATGCAAGAAAAAATATAAAGAATTTAAGGATATGGTGAATGGTGCAGACAAATTAACAAGAAAACATTGTTTTTACGGAGGAAACAAAATCTTGCCCATAAGGCAAAAAAAAGATTATAAAAACACGAAAAACACCATTTAATTTTTAATACGTTCTGTCCAAAACCTTGTCGTGATATAAATAGTGGTACACTGAAAGGAGGCTTTTATGTGTGATACCTGCGGAATAGGACCGGCATTCACCGGATCCGGCATTAGCATCTTCGGCAAGAACTCGGACAGAGAAAGCGATGAAACTCAGCTTGTTCTCTCAATTCCCGCGAAAGATCATGCGGCCGGAGAGAGTCTGCAATGCACATATATTAACATTCCTCAAGTCGGCAAGACTTTCGCCCTTGTGATCTCCAAACCGTTCTGGCTCTGGGGCGCGGAAATGGGAGTGAATGAAAAAGGCGTCGTCATCGGCAATGAAGCCCTGTTTACCCGGGTCAAACCGGAGAAAACCCAGGGACTTATCGGGATGGATCTGTTGCGGCTGGCTCTGGAAAGAAGCGCCGACGCCGAAGAAGCGGCGCGAATTATCATCAACCTGCTTAAGCAATACGGACAGGCGGGCCCGTGCGGTTATCGAGACAAAAAATTCACGTACATGAATTCGTTCCTTATCATGGACCGGAAAATCATCATCAAGCTGGAAACCGCAGGGCGGGATTACGCGCTGCAGCGCACCAGCGATTACGCCGTGATTTCCAACGGAATCACTATTGCGAAAGACTGGCAGGCGTCGTCGCAGGCGGCAGGCACGGATTTCAGCAAGTTGAGCGATCCGCTGACCACGTATTTTGCAGGAAGCGCTTTTCGGAGGAACCGTATCCAATCCGCTATCCTTTCAATAAAAGATGGCATCGGCGCAACGGATGTTTTTGACATGCTGAGAAGCCATTTTGATCAAACACCGGCAAAGGGTTTCAACCGCGACGTATGCATGCACGCGTCCGATCCGCTGATCAGAAAGTCGCAGACAACCGGTTCGCTGGTTGTGGAGTTGCATCCGGACGACCGGTTCAGACTGTTTGTTACCGGCGGCTCCGCGCCGTGTCTGACGGCGTTTAAGCCTTTTTTCCCCGCCGCTCCTTTTCCCGATCTGGGTGTCGGGAACGGTGGTTATTCCGATCAGTCGTTCTGGTGGCGGCATGAGGCTTACCACATCAACGCGATCCTGCGCTATGAAACCGTCAGGTCTCTGGTCGAAAAGGACATTTTGGACGAGGAAGCGAAATGGACGACAAATCTTCCCGCTCACACCTGGGATAGCGCGGAACCCCGGTTGACGGAGATTTCTCACGGAGCATTCAGAGATTCGGACAACAGGGAAAAGATCATGATTGACCGAATGAGAAAAATAAAAAAGACATCATCCTTTCTCTCTTCCCTGTTCTGGACGCGCACGGCACAGCGCTCGAAAGTTCCTTTGGTTTGATTTCCCGCTTGCGGCAATAAAAGAAATTTATTTCCTGTTGCCGAACTCCCGGTGTTATACAATCATATCAGCGCAAGGGTCCGGATATCGCACATATTCGTATAAGTCGGGCCTGTCTTGAAAAGATCGTCTGTATCCCCGAAGAAATGATGTGCATCTTTGCCCGCAAGCCGGATAAAAAACGGGGTAGTGCTCTGTAGCCTGTTTTGCAGCTCTGGAAGCCATACGGAAATCCTGAGAGGGAGGATCAAAACCAAGAAGAGACCTCGCCCTGCCGCACAGGGGATTGTTGCTTCCCGCCTTCCAGCAAGGCTCAAAATTCCGGCAGACCGAGGGACGGCGCTTGTAGATCGTGCATCGTACATTTTGACCCGGCACCCCCTGAAGTGCAACACAGCGTTTATCCTGAGAGTCAATTTTTCGCATAGCGATACGAAAAGCATTCACCTGTTCCGTCAGATGAACGGGGACGCCCCCTTCCGTAATATCATCCCCTTCTGTCCAGTAGAAAGAGGCACGAAAGACGACGCAGCAGGCGCCGCAATTCATGCAGGGATTTCCTGCTATTTTTTCATTTTTCTTAAAGCAATGCTTCTGATGAACCATCTTCATACGCTTTTACCGATTTTCAATGATGTTTCATCTTTCAAATCACTTTTATTTCTTAGCCGCGGATTTTTTTACCGCTTTTTTTGCCGTTTTTTTTACCGGCGGCTTAGCGGTCTTTTTCGACTGCGCTTTTGTTTTAGCCGCGGTCTTCGGGACTGAAGCTGTTTTTATTTTTTTACTCCCTTCGAGTTTGTTTAACTGCCATTCGAGTTTTTTGATCTTGTTATACGCGGCTTTTATTTTTTTATCCTCATCGACACTTTTCATACCGTCGAGAGCCGCGTAGGTCATGCCGCCCAGTTCTTTGATTTGGTCTTGTATCTTCAGGGTCAGATTAAACATTTTATACTGTCGCTGTCCTTCGTCCGAAAGTTCGTTCATCTTCACGGATACAACATTCGCCCCTTCCTTTAAGACCGCAAGTCCTTCCTCCATTCCTTTCTTCAGATTTACTTTGATTTTATCAAAAAGGTTTTCCACGTCTTTACTCCTTCGATTTTTATTTGTTGTTTCATATGGTATTCACAAACATATCTTTGTTGCCGAATTATAAAAAACGCAGTCTTTGTTTGTCAATCGTCTTTAATCACAAATATCGGGCGTTGCATCAACCGTCTGAATCAGAAAAAACAAGGCTACAGACAGAAAGAACTTGTTTATTCGGATTGTCGAAATATTTTACAGGTTCAGCATGCATGGCAACCGATTGTATTGTTTATCTAATTTTCAGAAAGCGTCTTTTTCTTTTATTTTTACCGTCGTAAATATTTACAAATTTTTAGTTTTTCATAAATCGCCGCAGCAGAATTTCTCATCATATCAACCGGTTAATAATTGGTATGACATTTGAATATTAAAATACCGGTTAATATTTCTTTTTCGCTGTTCCAACTTATCCGCTGTACGTTGTCGGAACATCCGCCAATAAACAACTTTTATCCTAATGTCCGTGATGTATTCGTCCAAATAACTCAACCATAAGCAATAAAAAAGAGGAGGCGCAAGAAAATGAAAAAGGGAATACTTTTAATATCACTTGTTTTTTTTCTTTTGACGAGCGGCATGGCGTCGGCAAATTTTATCAATAATTCCGGTTTCGAGTCCTATGTGTCTAACAACTTCGCTAATTGGAGCGAAGGCGGTTCGGTCTCAGTAAACGTAGACTCCACGTTCGTCTACGATGGATCGGCTTCCGCATTGCTGGGGCTTTCGGGGGGATATTTGTATCAGGATTTCGTGATCACGGAAGGCAGCTCGCTTTTTTATGGCGCTTGGTTCAAAGTTGCTGCCGACTCTTTTTCGTCAAACTGGGATCAGGTGCAGATCAGTCTTCAAATTGACAGCCTGGCCTGGACAACTATCGGAGGTTCCGTGGGAAATCTTCTCGATACTTCAGACTTTACCTGGAATTCTTCCTACAACGCCTATCTTAGCGACTGGTTCCTGATTGCGAGCATCGTTCCCGTGTCGAGCATTCCGATGAACGCCCATATTAATATTAACGCTCAAAACTATGATGCGGAATCGACACAGGTTTTTGTCGACAGCGCTTTTGCCGAGTCCGCCGCCGTTCCGGAACCTGCCACCATCCTGCTCCTTGGACTTGGCATGATGGGACTGGCCGGAATCAGGAGAAAATTTAAGCAGTAACCGAATACGGAAAGGATTGAATTGCAGAAAGGCAGATCCGATCGACCCTGCCTTTCTGCAATTGTTTTATATCACCGCAAGGATCTGGATATCGCACACATTGGTATAGGTCGGACCTGTCTTGAAAAGATCGCCTGTAGCCTCGAAGAAATGATACGCATCATTGTCCGCAAGCTGAGCCACCGCCCTGGCGGAAATTTCTTTCATCTTTTCCAAAAGCTGCGGCGTAACAAAGGCGCCGGCCGCGTCGGTGGGGCCATCGGTGCCGTCCGTTCCCGCCGAGAGAAAGAAGATGTTCCGGGCCTCCGGAAAGATCCGGTACAGCTCATTGACAAAAGCAAGAGCCATCTCCTGATTTCTTCCGCCCTTTCCCTTGCCTCTGATGGTCACGGTGGTTTCGCCTCCGGCAAGGATGATAACCGGTTTTGCCGAATCTGTTTTGTTCGAGGCAATTTCGCAGGCCATCCCGGCAAAATAGATTCCGATAGATGACGCTTCGCCATCCAGTGTCGTACTGAGGATGCGCGCGTCATATCCCGTCTGCTGCGCGGTCCGGCACGCCGCATGGCAGGCCAGCGTGTTGTTCCCCAGGATGATGTTGACGTTTTTGTTGAAGATCGGACTTCCCGGTTTGGGCGTCTCCGGAATTTCGCCCCGCGCCCCCTGCATAAGACGGTTGAGAACAGCAGGCGGCAACTTGCCCTCCAGTGCATATTTCCGAACAATCGAGAGGGCGTCCTGAAAAGTCGTGGGGTCCGGAGCTGTAATCCCCGACGCGATGGTGTCGAGTCTGTCGCCGATCACATCCGATAAAATAAGGTTGATGAGTCTGGCCGGACAGGCGATTCCGGCGAGGCCTCCGCCCTTTACCTTTGAAAGATGCTTTCTGATGCAGTTCATCTCATCAATGTCCGCACCGGAGGCAAGCAGGACTCTGGTCGTCTGCCGCTTCTCTTCGAGGGTAATTCCTTCCGCGGGCAGACAAAATAGAGACGAACCTCCGCCGGAGATCAGATTAATGATCAGCGTTCCGTCGTCTGCCGCATCCGCCATCCGCGCGATGATGCGGGCGCCTGCCAGACTGTTTTCATCGGGGACGGGATGGCCCGCTTCCAGGACTTGAATTTTCCGCAGCGCAAGACCGTGGCCGTATTTTGTAACGACAAATCCCGCAGCAATTTCATCGCCGAGAATGCTTTCCAGGGCTGATGCCATTCTTGCAGAGGCCTTACCGATACCCAGAACGACAACCTGTTTGTAAGCGGAAAGGTCTTCGGAAATGTTTGAGTCCTGGCCGCGAATCAATAACTTCCGGCCGTCCTTTTTGACGCGGGATTGAATGAGGGCTGCCGGATCAACTTCCCGAACGGCAGCCCTGTAAATTTTTTCCAAATCCTGAACCGTGTCCACCGGCAATACCCGATTCGTATTCAAATACCAGGGGGTTTTTCAGCAACACCCTTTATCAGACTTCAATTATAGTCAGTTCCAGCGGCGTCTTACACAGCATTTCTCCGCCATCCTTCTTCACCAGAACCGGGCATTCCAGTCTCATGCCGCATACTCCGGGAACCGTCATGGCCAGAAAGGCTACTTCGACAACGTTCTCTTCGAGAACAACATCGCGGAATTCATCATTGCTGATAATCGCCGGATACCATTCATGACCGAAGACGCCCAGTCCGTGACCGAAAGAGGGAATCGTATACTGGGCGTAACCGAGTTCAGTCGCCTTATCCATGACGGCCTTGAAGACGTCACCGACTTTGTTTCCCGCCCTGAAATTCCGGACGATGGTTTCCGCCGTCGCCAGATAGGCGTCGGCAAGCTTCCTTTGTTCCGTTGTCGGCTTTCCTAAAATAAAATTATGTGCCAGATCCGAGGTATACATCTGATAAAGAGGATGCAGATCGACAATGATGTTTTCGCCCTGCTGCACGATCTTCTGTGTGGGCTGGGTTGTCCCGTTCATGCCCCAGGTTGCCCTGTACCCGGAGGCTACTTCCGACGATCCGGTCACCGCCCAGTGATATTCACTGCCGAGACGGCGCAGTTCCCTTTCGCCGATGCCGGCTATTTCAGCTTCCGTCATGCCGAGAGCCAGCGCGGTCTTTACACAATCGATGCCGGAATCCGCAATGGCGGCCGCCTGCCGCATTAAATGGATTTCGCCCGGCTCCTTGATATAGGAAGCACGATCGACAATGTTGATCGCGTTGACGAAGGTTGCTTTCGGCAGCGCATTTTTCAACAACTCGTATTCCGTGGCAAACAGATACCCCGTGTTTCCGCGGGGGGAATGGCCGAGCTCCACGCCGATTCTTCCTTTTTCCGCGCCGCTCTGTTTGACATGGAAGATAATGAGATCCATCAAATCCATGCCGGGCAGCGGTGCATAAGGTGAAATATTGCTTAAGCAGGACTCATTCTTCAGCCGTTCACAGTCCAGCAGCATGGAGACAAGACCGGCGTTGCCGTCTTGCGTGACAATAACCGCGCTTCTCCAGGGAATGAACGCGCCGGCCACGTAACTCAGGCTGACGGTGCGTGTGCCTACAAAAACATCCAGCTTGTCCTTCTTCATCTCTTCCTGTATCTTTTTGATACGCTTGCTATAATCGATATAGGTATTCATAGGGCCTCCTTTTTTATAGCAGTAGACAGGCATTTTACGCCATCCGGAATGAGTATAGGGGTGATACCGTTGGGAGTCAAGGCGTATGATTCTTGAAATCGCGGCCGGCTATTTGTTCCAGAATTGATCCGCTGCTTCATATTCTTTGATCATATCGTCTTCGACCTGCTTGCGGATTGATTCAAACTGACCGGCGCTCATTTTTTCAGACAGGGGAAACATTGTCCCAAAACGAAAAAGAACCCTGCTGAAGGGTTTGGGAATCATGAAACGATCCCAGCTTTTGGCCGACCAGAATTTTTCATAAGACACCACACCCGGACAGATATATGCGTCAGCGTTCACAGCCAACGATATAAGACCCGGTTTGACGAGGCTGGGCGGACCGGTGGGACCATCCACAATATGACCGCCGATACGATTCTCGGCAACCCCCTTGATCAGGGCCCGGAGAGCTTCTTTGCCGCCGTGTGTACTTGAGCCTCGCACCGGTATCCATCCGATATGCCGAACAACCTTGGCAATGAAATCCCCGTCCCGGCTCCGGCTAATCATTATGCAGGGCGACCATTTAAAAATCTGTGGAAGAAAAAATCCTCCGAAAAATCTCTGATGCCAGCTGGCGATTATAATCCGCCCGCCATTTTTCAGATGCTGCTGAATTTTCTCTGTGCCTTCAAATTGCACTTTAAGGGTCCGGGTGTAGAGATCCAGCAGGCGAAAAATTATGGAGGTCAGTAAAGTGTTTAATAAAAAGTATTTTATTTTCCTTGTCGCAGACATAAACAAATTTGTTTTTATTGAATGTTTAAAGTTCTCTTAATCCATTCCGTAAAACGTTTATCTGAAACATTGTAAAATTATATCTGTTCTGACAAAATTTTCAATACCGTCATGAGGATTTCATAAAAACAAATCTAATCCTTTTTAATCTTTAAATCCTGCAATTGTTTTCTCAGCAGGGCAATGGCCGGCTCCGCCTGCAGGAAAACGTCTTCCGTCTTTGCGAAATCCAGCATCCGGACGCCTTGAATCTCTGTTTGAACGTAGATGTCTGGCTGTCTGATTTTCATCCTTTCGGCCAAAGCCGAAGCCTGCATGATATTAAAAGCGCCGAGAACAGATTCCAGTGCGCCGGGAATTTCTCTTTTGCCGGGACTGCGCACTTTACTGACGTCCACCGCTATGGTGAAATCGGCACGTTCCAAAAGATGATCGTAGGGTACCAGGTTTACAACGCCTCCGTCGACGAGAACTTTGTCCGCATGATATACCGGAGCGAAAACTCCGGGTACGGCCATGCTGGCCTGCAGGGCGGGAAGCAATTCATCTCTGTCAAATACGACCTCTTCCGCCGTCCAGTAATCCGCGGCAACGACGAGAAGAGGAATCTCCAGTTCTTCAAAAGTTCGCTTTTTGATTTCACTGAAAAGGTATTCAAAAAAACCCTGAGTGTTAATGAACCCGCCGCGGGGAATCTCCGAGGCAAACGCTTTGACCAGCTTCAGCAGATCGCTTTTCTTCGCAACGATATCCCGCCAGGTATCATCTTTCAGAATGAGAATTCTGCTGATGCGTTCCCTGATTTCTTTTCCGGACATACCCGAGGCATAGAGCGCCCCGATAATGGCGCCCATGCTTGTTCCCGAAATAATATCCGGCTTAATGCCCAGATC